>JAFGIF010000021.1 GCA_016929755.1 Deltaproteobacteria bacterium
ACAAATCCCGAGCGGGCGTTATTGGCAGCGATAGTCTTTTTCAGTTCATTATAGGCAATGTACTGAATTCTTCGGTCGATGGTAAGCCCCAGGTTCATGCCTTCCTGTGCTTCTTCGGGCTCCAGACCCCTGGCACAGATAATTTTGCCGCGACCGTCTTTCTGGACATCAATATGGCGCGGCTTGCCTTTCAACATATGATCATAGAACAGCTCGAGGCCCTCAAGTCCGTTCTGATCAATTCCCACAATGCCCAGAACATTGGCCATGCAATCGCTTTCCGGATAGAACCGTTTGGCTTCATTATAGAAGCTGATTCCTTTAATATTGAGGTTTTTGAGTGCTGTAAATTCATCCGGTGTCAAATGTCGTTTAATCCAGACAAAATACTTGTCGGAAGAGAACTTCTTGACCAACGTATTGGTTTGAATGTGCAAGACGCCAGCGATTTTTGCGGCTGTTTTGCGCGGATGTTTGATAAGCCTGGGGTTGGCGGCAGCGGATTTAACATCCAGACTTATTGCCAGGGGCTGTCCGCTGCGATCATCTATGGTTCCGCGGTTGGGGCTGAGCTGCAGGCTGTGATCGAACCTGCGAAATGCCTGCGAAATGATCTGGTTGGCACTTAGCACCTGGAGATCAAATGCTCTCAGTGCCAGAGAGACAAATAAAATCAGAAAAAATATGGAAACGAATTTCAGTCGTCTGCCCATAAGTATACCATCTGATCAGATCTCGGTATATGCAGATCCAATTCATGTTTAGCTATGCCCTCTAATCGCTTGGAGCTTTTCAGCGTAGATATTTCCAACCTCAAAGCATTATTATCGCTCAGGAGTTCTTCATTGACTGATTGCTGTTTGGAAATTGCATACCCCAGTTCAGTGGCCATGTTACGTGTAGATACATGTGACATGGCCCATATTGTGAGGAAAATGATAAATATTATGCTGCTAAAAAGAAAATTCTTTGATCCGATAGACATCATTGCACCCGCCTCGCAGCCCTCAAGCGAGCACTTCGGGCTCGCGGATTACGTGCGATTTCTTCCTGGGACGGATATATCGGCTTCTTGTAGACAGGTTGTATGGGGCTCTGCCTGTCTTCAGGTTCCGGCAGACCCCGGGGGAACACCCATATCCGGGAAGTTCCCGCAAAGAAACGTTTCACGATTCTGTCTTCCAACGAGTTGAAGGATATAATTGCCATTACTCCATCCGGAGCAAGCACACTTGCAGCTTTTGGCAGGAATTTTTCCAGGTTTTGAATTTCTCGATTCACTTCCATTCTGATGGCCTGGAAGGTTTTCGTGGCAGGATGTATTTTCGCCGGCCAGTATTTACGGGGAATGGCCGCAGAAATCAGATCAGCGAGTTCGGTCGTATTTTTGACAGGTCGTGATCTGACAATCCTGCCGGCGATCCTTTGTGCGAATCGCTCTTCTCCATAGATCCGGATAATCCGGGCCAGTTCGGCTTGAGGGTAGGTATTTACAACCTGATTTGCATCCAGTTCGCCATTGGTTGAAAAACGCATGTCCAGGGGGCCGTTTTTTGAGAATGCAAAGCCCCTTTGCGGGTTGTCCAACTGGATCGAGGAAAGCCCCAGGTCCAGCACGATGCCGTCGAGCTGGTCCCAGCCCAGCATCAAACAGACATGGTCGATTTCTGAAAAGTTCTGATTGAAGAGATGCAGGCGATTTCCATACTGATGAAGGTCGCTGGAAAGACGCTCAATGGTATCGTTGTCGAGGTCTGTGCCGGCGAGCATGCCTGTCGGTGAGCTTTTGTCAAGGATGGTCCGGGCATGGCCACCGCCACCAATGGTGCCGTCAAAGTATTTCCCGCCATCTTTAGGCATGATAACCTCAATAATTTCATTCAGGAGAACCGTAACATGATGCATTGCCTATAAGCCCAACTCGGCGAGGTTTTCCTGAAGCGCCTGCGACTCTTCGAATTCCTGCGTCATTCTTTTCGTATAGGATTCATAGGTTTCCAGATCCCAAATTTCAAAGCGATCCGTAATGCCTACAAAAAGACATTTTTTATTAAGACCTGCATATTCGCGCAGGCTGGCCGGAATGAGAATTCTGCCCTGTGCATCTATCTGGCATTCTTCGGCCGAACCTACCACATGTCGCTTGAACAGCATGTCCGCTTTTTTGATCATGGATAAACCCACGGCTTTATTTTCAAGCTTTTTCCAGTCATCCGGGGCAAAGACAATTAGGCAGGTTTCGAATGCCTTGGTAATGATAAGGTGGTCAGAGGTCCACTCATTTATAATTTCACGGTACTTTGAGGGGATGCTTAATCTGCCCTTACCATTAATAGAATTAATATAATGCCCTTTAAACACCCAAGTTGCCCCCTTATGGCACAAAATGACACTTTTTGGCATATTAGATGAAACATTGTGGGCTGTCAATATTAAATTGTAATAGTTATTATATAATATATTGAATAAATTCAAATAGATATATATAATAACCTCGGTTGTGAAAAAAGTGTCATTTATAGAACAATTTCCCCTAGAAGTTTTTGTTTGATTTAGCTACTATGTATAGATATGCAGCAAGACGCTTTTTGGGAGTTACTCGATGTATTGCCAACCGGAATAATTCTTGCCGGACAAGACGGAAGTGTTGAATACGCTAACCCGGCAGCCCTTGAATGTCTGAGATGGGGCAGGAAGAATTTCAAGAGGCTCAAGATAGAAGGTCTTTTGAAGATGGCTTTAGAGAAGAAAGAGACTATTATCCGCACCCAGGGCAAACAAAATGTGCCGGTACGTCTCAGTCTGAACAAGCTTGCAAATGGTCAGTGGTTAATCGTTGTCAACGATATCAGCGAAATCCATCAATTGCAGAAGGAAATCCTGAAAATGGATCGGCTTGCCTCGGTAGGAGAACTGACCTCCGGCATAGCCCATGAAATTCGTAATCCATTGGCAGGAATAAAGACAACGGCCCAGGCCCTGAATGAAGAATTGCCCGCGAAAGATCATAGAAGAGACTATGTTGCCAGGATCATCATGGAGATTGACAGGCTCAACAAGTTGCTGCTGAATTTCTTTGATTTTGCCAAGCCCAAAGCCTTGAATATCAGCCCGTGTGATCTCAAGAAGGTTGTTGAAACCGCGATCTATATGGTGCGGGATACCGCCCGGGAACACCATATCAAGGTAATCGAACTCTATCCGACAAAAAAAATTGTGCTGCCTGCCGATCCTGATATGATTCAGCAGGTACTCATGAACATTTTCATAAATGCCATTCAGGCCATGAGCAGCGGTGGCA
>JAFGIF010000159.1 GCA_016929755.1 Deltaproteobacteria bacterium
AGAACGAGAGTACCGATGCAAGGCACAGGGGCGGAGCAATTCGTAGTAGTGATGAAGCTGCTGTAATGGCGGTGGAGCGAAGGGATTGCATTATTCCAGTCGAAACATTAATCAACTCGGATACGAGGAGGAATTAGTGACAGAGACAAAACCGTTTAGTATTTCCAAGCAGGTGGTGTTTGAAGCGTACAAGAGGGTAAAGGCAAACAAAGGGAGCGCCGGAGCGGATAAGGAGAGCATACAGGATTTTGAATCAAACCTGAAAGGCAACCTATACAGGATATGGAACCGGATGTCATCCGGCACATATTTTCCACCACCGGTGAAACGGGTAGAAATACCCAAAAAGGACGGTAAGATACGTCCTTTAGGTATACCGACAGTGGGAGATCGTATAGCCCAGATGGTAGTAAAGCTGTACCTTGAACCGGCAGTGGAGCAAAAGTTCCATAATGATTCCTATGGCTACAGGCCGAATAAATCGGCATTGGAAGCACTAGGAGTCACACGTAAAAGAAGCTGGCAAAAGGACTGGGTTGTGGATCTGGATATAAAAGGTTTCTTTGACAATATTGACCATGAATTAATGCTTCAGTTGGTCAAAAGACATACGAGCAGCCGTTGGGTTTTGCTGTACATTGAAAGATGGCTGAAGGCGTGTGTGGAAATGCCTGATGGAAGAATAGAGGCGAGAGAAAAAGGAACTCCACAGGGCGGAGTAGCTACTCCCCTTACGCAAAAGGTAAGTTTGAATTTGAACATGTAATAAAATATACACGAAAGAAAAAAGCTTGACAAGTGACATGAAAGGTTGTATTTATATGACTCATAATGAAATCAACTCAAGCCCAACGTGCTCAACGGATAAATACAGCATTATCTTTGTTAAAAGAACACGGCACGGTCAGCAAAGCAGCCGAAACCATGAGAGAGCAATATGGTATTTCAAAACGTCAAGCCTACCGCTATACTCAGGAAGCGACAAAAATTGGAGAAGAAGTTCCTATTCCCGATCGAAAGATTGCTTTTACAGTGAAACTGTCCCAAAACTTGATATTAGCGCTTCGAGAATATGCGAAGAAATCGAGGAAAAGTTTAAGCGAGATAGTGACCCAATCTTTGGAGGGTTTTCTCCAAAATGGACAGGGGCAAAGTTCAGGGAAAAAGATTCGATAAAGATATCCGACTTGAACATAGCTATGATCGTTTAATCGACATAAAAATGGTTCAAGTTTATCAACTATTAGTTCCTGACAAGGTCTGGTTTACAGAAATGGGCCAACAAATGGAGGACCAAAAGCATGAAACCGGCGGGAATATATGCGAGGGTATCCTCAGATCGCCAAAGAGAAGAACACACTATTGAAAGCCAGGTAGCAGCTTTAGTTGAGTATTCCGAAAAGAAGGGGTTCATAGTCCCGAATGAATGGATTTTCAAGGATGAGGGATATAGTGGTTCTTCACTGGTACGACCAGGTTTGGAACGAGTAAGAGATTTAGCGTCTGAAGGCCAAATTGAGACATTACTTATTCATTCTCCTGATCGATTGAGTCGTAAGTATGCATATCAGGTATTATTAGTCGAAGAATTCGGGCGAAACGGCGTAGAAGTTGTTTTTATAAAATCCCCTAAAGCGAGTACCCCGGAAGAAGAACTTCTTTTACAATTTCAGGGGATGATTGCAGAATATGAGCGAGCTCAAATCATCGAACGATCGCGACGTGGTAAAAGGCATCGAGCAAGATTGGGCAGTGTAAATGTTCTTTCCGGGGCTCCTTATGGGTATCTTTATGTTAAAAAGACAGAAGGTATTCCTGCTTATTATAAAATAATAGAAAAGGAGGCTGAGGTTGTACGACAGGTATATAAGCTATACACTGAAGATTGTTTAAGTATAGCTGATATAGTCAGGTATTTAAATGAGAAGAACATACCGACTAGGAAGCGGATTTCAAAATGGGAGCGAACGACCATTTGGGCAATGCTTAAGAATCCGGCGTATAAAGGGACCGCATGTTACGGGAAAACAAAAACAACAGAGAGACAGAAAATTACACGCCCATTACGGAAGCGAGGCGGGTATTCCCCTCGATGCAGTTCAAATGTTGAGCGCCCTAAAGAGGATTGGATTGAGATTCCGGTTCCGGCGATTGTGAGTGAAAAAAGTTATTTTCTTGCAGAAGAAAGATTAGAGGAAAATAAACGTTATTCCAAAAGACGAACAAAAGAGCCAACATTATTGCAAGGAATGATAGCATGCAACAAATGTGGATATGCTTATTACAGGATTTCTACAAGGACCTCTCTGAGAAATATATATTATTATCGCTGTCTGGGGTCCGATAACTATCGTTATGCCAATG
Source organism: Deltaproteobacteria bacterium (assembly GCA_016929755.1). Classification (GTDB taxonomy): domain Bacteria; phylum Desulfobacterota; class Desulfomonilia; order UBA1062; family UBA1062; genus JAFGIF01. The sequence goes on from JAFGIF010000159.1 coordinate 2,365, forward strand.
GCGCTATATGCGACAGTAAAGCCATCCGGCAAGATTATCTGGATAGAATAGTATGGGAACAAGTGCTTAAATTGCTTGAAAATCCTGAATTGATCCGCGCTGAGCTTAAACGAAGGATAAAGGTGATACGAGATTCCAGTCCTGTTAAGCAGAAAAAGGATGATTTGAAAAAACAGATAATTCGTACAAACAAAGCCATATATAAACTATTGGATGCATATCAGGAAGATTTGATTCAGTTGGATGAGTTGCGCAGCCGGATGCCGGAATTAAGAAAAAGAGAAAAATCGTTAAATGAGGAACTCAATTGTATTGAAAGCGATTTGGTCGACCAGAGGTCATTCTTGAAAGTAGCAGAGAATATGGAGAGTTTCCTTTCTACATTACGTAGATCGGCCGAAACGATGAATGTTACTGAACGCCAGAAGGTACTTAGGCTTATTGTAAAGGAAATTTTAATCGATGATGAGAATATTATAATCAAGCATTCGATCCCTTTGCCACAAACAGATATGCCGATAGAACCAATTTTAGGCAAAAATATACCAAGTTACCTTTTGCGTAAGGGGAGTAG
>JAFGIF010000160.1 GCA_016929755.1 Deltaproteobacteria bacterium
AAGATGCGCTGAAGCAAAGATGCGCTGAAGCAATTGTTTTCTGATATGTTGGTATTATTATAAAGCAGGGGGAACGCATGAACACACTTTGTTTTCGCATGATCATGTTGCTGGCCTTCGGATGTATATGCTCCGGCTGTGCATCCAACTCCGACACGGCGCAGGTCAGCATGGACAGGTATGCCGAAGCATTGCACCAGACCGATCCATCGGTGCTGCAGATGCTTACTCAAGGTTCACCCCGCGAGAGACAGGCAGTCCAAAAATTTATCGCCATTTTTTCCGTGTATTCCGAAGATAATATCAGGCAACATGTTCGCGATCTGTATGCTGATGACGCCTATTTCCGCGATCCCTTCCGTGAGGCCAGGGGTGTGGACGAGATCGAGTTGTATTTTCTCAGTCTGACCGAGGGTGCTCAGGAATTGACATTCGAGGTTGATGATGTCGCCGTGCACAACGGCAACTATTATTTCCGCTGGATAATGCATCTGACACTCAAGCGCAATCCGCAAAAAGAAATAGACGGTATCGGCATTTCCCACGTACGGTTCAATTCAGAGGGCAAGGTGGTCTTTCAGCAGGATTACTGGGATTCGGCCATGATATACAGAGAGTTCCCCGTTATCGGGCCTCTGATCAGATGGATCGAGAAAAGGTTGTAATTACCCGTGGAAGAATTATGCATGACAAGGAGAGCAAAATGTTTTTGAAAGATTTTCATAAAACAGCCTTTATCTATGACGACGTTCCTGTTTCTTTTCAAGAACTTATAGAGCGTGCCGGGAAGTACAACAGCCTGTATACGATTCAAAAAGGAGGCAGGGTCGGCCTGTTTTCCGAAAACAGGCCTGAGTGGATTTATGCCTTCTTTTCGGTTTGGAACCAGGGCGGAATTGCGGTTCCGATCGATGCCTCCCTGCATGGTTCGGACCTCGTTTATCTGCTGAATGATTGCCGGCCGGCGGTTATTTTTTGTTCGCATTCCCTCAAGGATATCCTTGCAGGTGCAGTCAAGCTGATCAATGCGTACCACCCGCGGATTGTTGTTTTTGAAGAGCTTGAGTTCAAATCCGGCATGCGGGAAAAAGAACCGCGGCCATTTGCACCCGACGACACCGCCGTAATTATCTACACTTCAGGGACTACCGGTAATGCAAAGGGCGTTATGCTCTCGTTCAAGAATATCATTACCAACATTGAAAGCCTGATGGCCCTTGACATGCTGCTGCCCGAAGATACCATTATCGGCCTTTTGCCGTTTCACCATATTTTTCCCCTGCAGGGAACCGTGCTGGGTCCGCTGTATGTCGGAACAACCGTCGTATATGTACGCCATCTGGTATCCGAAGCAATTCTGAAGGCGCTTCAGACCTACCAGGTAACTATGTTTCTGGGTGTGCCCCGTTTGTACGAGCTGTTTCACAAGAACATTATGGCCAGGATCAATGAAAATCTGTCGGCAAGGCTGTTGCTGTGGATCGCAAAGAAGGTGAACAATATCAATTTCAGCAGAAAGCTGTTCAAAAAGATCCACGATTCTTTCGGCGGGCATGTACATTCCTATCTTACCGGGGGTGCTCCTCTCGACAAAAAGGTTGCCGAAAATCTCTGGGCTCTGGGTTTCCGCCTGGTTGAAGGCTACGGTTTGACCGAGACTGCGCCGCTGGTGGCATTTAATCGTTTTGAAAAGATCAAGCTCGGTTCGGTCGGCAAGCCAATGCCCGGAATAGAGGTCAAAAACGAAGGTGGAGAGATTCTCGTGCGTGGCGACAACGTGATGCAGGGCTATTACAACAAACCGCAAGAGACCGATAAGGTCTTGAGAGACGGCTGGTTTCATACCGGAGACATTGGATATCTCGATGATGACGACTACCTGTTTTTAACGGGCCGGAAAGATGAAATGATTGTTCTTCCCAGCGGCAAGAATATCAATCCTGAAGAAATTGAAAAGAATATTCTCAGTATTTCTAAACTGGTAAAGGATATCGGTGTGCTGGAGGAGAACGGAAAGCTGGCCGCAATGATCTACCCGGATTACTTTCAACTCAGGAAAGAAAATATTGTCAATGCCCTGGAAACCATCAAATGGAAGGTTATCGACAAGTACAACAGCTCTGTTGCCGGCTATAAGCGGATTTTTCATATCCATATTCTCAAGGAACCGCTGCCCCGCACCAGGCTGGGCAAACTTCAGCGCTTCATGGTCGAAAAAATTATGTATGGCGTTCCTGTCCAACAACTGGTTGTTGAGCCGGAATTCAAAGAGTACGGGATTGTTAAGAATTATCTGGGATCATTGACTGATAAAACAATCAAGCCCGGCGATCATCTTGAGCTTGACCTCGGATTGGATTCGCTGCAAAGGGTTGAGTTGCAGGTGTTTGTCGAGAATACATTCGGTGTGGTCCTGGGTGATGAGGAGATCGCCTCGTATGCAACGGTTCGTGAACTCTCCGGCTTTATACGTGACCGCAAGACCATGGTCCAGGCCGAACCGCTCGACTGGCAGACAATATTACGGCAAGAGATGCAATTTTCGATTCCGAAAGCTGACAGGCGGCTGCTTGCGGTAAAAAAGATTTTGAAAACCATGGCCATTAGGTATTTCAAGCTTGAATATGAAGGACTGGACAAGCTGCCCCGTCCGCCTTTTATTATCGCTCCCAATCATCAGAGCCTGCTGGATTCATTTTTGCTGGCCCTGATTATACCGGACGATATTCTGCTGAACACCTTCTTTTTTGCCAAGGAAAAAAAGGTCTATCACCTGCCGATGGCATCATTTTTTATCAAGAGGCTCAATATCCTGGTTGTTGATATCGACAAAGATCTCAGGCATGCATTGCAGAACATAGCATATTTACTGAAAAACGGCAGAAACATGGTGATTTTTCCAGAAGGAACGCGCAGCCGGCAGGGACACATGTTATCTTTCAAGCGATCGTCTGCCATATTAAGCAAGGGGCTCGATGTGCCGATAGTGCCGGTGGCGATACAAGGCTCATTTGAGGTGCTTCCCGCAGGCAGGATTTTTCCACGGCCGGGGAAAATCCGCGTTACCTTTCTCGATCCTGTCTACCCCGGGAATAAAGACTATCATGCCATTACTCTTGAAGTGCAGCAGCCGATTACCAATGTTGTAGAACGCGCATATGTATAATATATTGAATATGAAGATATTTTTGTTTCCTGGTCTGCCCCGGTTGACACAGCCATCACCAACTCTATATTGTAGGCATGGCCGCAATTGTCGATGTCATTGCTATTAACACCATGCTTGTCGCTGTATGTATGGTCTGTATGTGGCTGCTGAGTATTTTCAAGAAAAATGCCAGCCTGATGGATATCTTCTGGGGGCTGGGGTTTGTCCTGATCGCCTGGAATACATTTTTTTATACAGAAGGTTTCATTGTCAGGAAAGTGTTACTCACCGGTCTTACCACAATCTGGGGCCTGCGCCTGTCAATTCATATTCTGATGCGTAACCTTGGCAAAGGAGAAGATCCCCGCTATCAAAAGATGCGGCAGAAATACCAGCCCAATTTCTGGATTGTAAGCCTGTTTGTGGTTTTTGGTATGCAGGGCATTTTAATGCTCGTAATTTCTTTATCAGTGCAGATAGGGCAGGTTTCATCAATTCCTTCATCCCTGACATTTATGGATTATTGTGGCATCATAATCTGGATCATCGGGTTTTTCTTTGAATCGGCCGGGGATTATCAATTAAAGAAGTTTCTGGCCGATCCTGCAAACAAGGGCAGGGTCATGAACAGAGGGTTGTGGGCCTATACGCGCCATCCGAATTATTTTGGAGAGGCCACAATGTGGTGGGGCCTGTTCCTGATTGCTCTGGCCACTCCGCTGGGATATGCGGCAATTGCAAGCCCTGTCACCATAACGTTTTTGCTGTTGCGGGTTTCCGGGGTCACCTTGCTCGAAAAAGGCATGCTCCAAGAGAACCCGGAATATGCCGAATATATAGGTACCACAAGCTCCTTTATGCCCTGGTTCAGGAAAACTCATATTAGGCCTTGATATCAATATTGTGTAACTCACATGATACGCAACAAAATTGTTCTATTTGCCGACAGGTGAACCATAAGTCTTTTAATGCTCATGCTTTGTTTCTAACACATGCCAAGGGCTTAATATCAGACAGTTTTATCCTAAACCGTGAGAACGCTTGATCTGCTGGCACAATGGTTGCTTATGTACTCTGGGTAATTTTTGTAGGATGCCGGGGAAATAATATCGGCGAACAAATTACGGTTAACGCAGTTGTGTATCTGCAAAAAAATATAAACAGGAGGAAGTTATGGGTTTTATTGGAGAAGATCTTTTTCATTTTCAGGCGACACTTGAACAGTCCGGTTCAAGTCTAGAGGAATACATCAGAGAGAATTATGTTGATAAGTGGGCAAATGATTCTCTGTTTCATGGTATGGCCGTTCGTACGACCATGGTGACTGCCATCAATAATTTCCTTGCCAATGAAGGTCTTCTTAATTTGGAGCGTGTGCAGATGAGCCCGGTTACAGACCCACTCGCCCATGATGTTGAGCATGTGCCGACAATTCACTACAAGGGTATGCCCTATGTGGCAACCCATTCCATGATTTACATGAAATTCCTGGCCTGTTTCAATTCCAGGCTCAAGGGCATATATGTAGATTCTCCCAATATCCGGCTTGAGATCGAGAGTCCGCAGAGAAAGCAGAGAGGCAAGTATCTGATCGACTTTTCCCAGATCGATATTGAATTACGACGAAACCGGGGATTGGATCTTGAGGCTTATCTGAATGAACCGGAGCGGGTAAAGGGGATTCTGCGCGAGGATATGGAAAAGGCCCTGGATTTCTTTGAGCGAATGATCATCGCCATGGTTGAAGGGATTCTTGAGAAAAATGAGGATGATCTGAAGGCCCTTGGTGTAGCGCTTGAAGTACCCAAGCAACCGTTTCCAAGAATCAAGCACGACGAGATGACCGAGAAATATGGCCGGGTGGCTGCCGAGGCCAAAGCAGGCGAAGATATACCGACCCAGTTTTTCTGGGTAACGGGTCTGATGCGCGAAAACTATGATCTCATCTATCCGTATTTGTTCCCGGACGGCGGCAAGAAAGAGATCAAGTCATTCACCTCGGATATGGTTTATAATTATGATATCTGTGCCAAGGCCATCAACCGGGAGACGGGCAAGTTTCTTCCGGCCCTCGAAATACTCTCCGGAGCCATTAGAGAGTGGCTCTTTGAACCGATTGTGGAGCGCCTGATTGATAACAGGATTATACCCGAGCGACCGGAATTTGAAAACGGGCAGCTGGTAAATATTGCCACTCTGAATGGCTATGGGCCGTTCCTTTCGGCAGCTTCAATGAAAGATAAAGAAGGCAAACCATATTTCCCCGATACATTAGGCGGCGGAATCGGAGTAGAGAGAACCCTGTATGCACTTTTGCGAGGTGCGAAGATTGAAAAAATCGACGACCTTACCTGTTTCGGCAAGAATCCCGATTCACATCCCATATTCTTATTCTAACCCAAGGGGGGTTTGCATAGACCCCCAATTTATTTACAAAAGATCCCTCATTGGAATGCCGGCAGTTTTCAGGTAGGATTTAATCTCCCTGACATTGTACCATTGGTAATGGACCATGGATGCGATCAGGGCGGCATCGGCATTTGCTTCAAGAAAAACATCTTTGAGATGTTCAGGTTTACCGGCTCCCCCCGATGCTATAACCGGTATTCCGACGTTATTGGATATGAGCGAAGTCAGATTCAGTTCATAGCCATCATTTGTCCCATCGGCATCAATTGAATTCAGGCAGATTTCACCGGCTCCGCGCTTTTGAGCTTCCTTAGCCCATGCAAGTGCGTCTTTGCCCATGGGTGTCCGGCCACCGTTAATTACCACTACATAGCCGGAAGGAATATCAGGAGTCTTTCCCACATATTTTGCATCCATTCCGAGAACGATGCACTGCGAACCGAATTGCCTGGCCCCTTCGGAAATGATTGCAGGGTTCAGTACAGCTGAGGTATTTACGCTGATTTTCTCCGCTCCTGCATCTAGAACTTTATACATATCGCCAATCGTGCGGATTCCTCCACCTACGCTAAAGGGTATGAATATAGTGCTGGCTACCCTGTCTACCACCTCGATCATGATGTCCCGTTTATCTGACGAGGCGGTGATGTCATAGAACACCAGTTCATCTACTCCCTGTTCATAGTATTGAGAGGCCATCTCCACCGGGTCACCTATGTCCATATTGCCCTTGAACTTGATACCCTTGGTGGTTTTTCCGGCCCGAACATCCAGACAGATAATAATTCTTTTGCTCAACATGGCTTCCTCTTTTTGCTCTGGGCTGAGTTCTAAATTATTTTTTGCTCTATTTCCAGTGGAAATGCAAACAATCGACTACTGCAGGCCTGTTGGCATTTTCACGATTA
>JAFGIF010000161.1 GCA_016929755.1 Deltaproteobacteria bacterium
AGGAAAACGAAATTATCATCGATAAGAACCGTTACAGCGCATTTTACGAAACCCCTCTGGATGAAATATTTGCAGAAAACGGGGTCGACGAAATTATCATATGTGGCGTATTGACCAACTGCTGCTGCGAAACAACCGCCCGTGATGCCTATGTGCGCGACTACCGGGTATTCTTTGTGGCGGATGCAACGGCCACAATCAATGAAGATCTGCATATAAGCTCTTTAAAAAACCTGGCATACGGGTTTGCCCATATCGTGGATACCAGGGTACTGTGTGAATATTTACATGAAGGCCTGCAAAAGTGATCTTATATCTGCTGCATCTTTCGGAAAAATACCGAAAAGTATCATGTATGACGGACTAATACCGGATGAAAAAAAAAGGTTGCATGTTTTTTTGTGACAGGGAGAGAACAACCCTTATGTACAAATTGCATTTCGTCTTGAAATACAATTTGTTTGAAAAGGAGCGTTTATGAATTCAAGTTTCACTTTTTTTATTCCCACCCGACTGATTTTTGGAGCCGGCCGATTGAAAGAACTGGTTCGCACACAGTATTTGCCCGGCATGAAAGCCCTGGTAGTTATTGGGGCAAACGGCGCCATGCACAGGTACGGCTATCTCGATATTGTTATCAGTCACCTTGAGGCCAAGGGAGTTGACAGTGTTGTGTATGATAGAATTCAGCCCAATCCGCTAAGCCGGCATGTTGATGAGGGAGCCAAAGTTGCCAGGGATAACGGCTGCGATTTTGTGCTCGGCCTGGGCGGGGGCAGCACGATCGATTCAGCCAAGAGTATTGCTGTTATGGCCACCAACTCCGGGCAGTACTGGGAGTATATTGTAGGTGGAAGCGGGGGCAAAAAAATTCCTCTTCACCGGGCCTTGCCCATTGTGGCCATACCGACTACAGCCGGAACCGGTACCGAGGTCGATCCCTGGACAGTCATAACAAACTCAGACTCTCATGAAAAGATAGGGTGGGGCAGGGACGACACCTATCCGGTGCTGGCAATCGTTGATCCCGAGCTGATGCTCAGCGTGCCACCTAAAACTACCGCCTATACCGGTATGGACGCGTTTTTCCATGCCGTAGAGGCGTATCTCTCTAAGGTGAATCAGCCCGCCAGTGATTTGCTGGCCTTGGAGGCGATTAATCTGATTTCACACTATTTACCCCGGGCAGTTGAAGATAGCCACGATCTGGAAGCGCGCACAAAACTCGCCTGGGCCAGTACTGCGGCCGGTTTTTGCGAATCACTGTCGAGCTGTATTTCGCAGCACTCCCTGGAACATGCCATCAGTGCTTTCTATCCGGAGGTGCCCCATGGAGCCGGATTGACCATGCTCTCGCTTGCCTATTTTTCATTTCTGGCAGGGCACAGCCCTGAGAGGTTTCCGGCCATGGCACGTGCCATGGGAGAAGATGTCGAAAATTTGAACGATTACAGTAAAGCAACCCTCTTCATTAATGCCCTTGAAAGATTGATCGCCAAAGTCGGGTTGGATACAGAAAAAATGTCCGACTACGGAATTGTCCCGGAAGATTTTGAGAATCTGGCACACAATGCATTCGACACTATGGGCGGCCTTTTCCGTGTTACTCCCGTAAAAATGAGTGAAGACGATGTGATCAGGATATTCAAAGCGGCATATGAATAATTGTTATCGGTTTTATTTTTTACCGATGAATACGAGCGTAATTACAGGATATAGTAGCAAAGCGATGTGTATACAAAATAAAGATAAGATTTTAAACCCGGCATGCAGGGCAGAGAAGTAGATGCGAAAGCTTTGTCTTGCAGGCCCCCAGAACAGGAGATAATATTGCCCTATGAAATGTGAAGCCGTAATCTTTGACATGGATGGTACTCTGCTGGACTCTCTCGATGATATTGCCGATTCAATGAATTTTGTTCTTGAGTCGATCGGCCTTCCGGTCCACAATGTCGCTGACTACCGAAAGTTTGTAGGCAACGGCATCAGGGAGCTTGTCAGAAGGGTTCTTCCTGAAGAAATACGGGATGAAAAAATAATCGAAAACTGCGTTGAGCGTATGCGTGAGGTATACGGCAACCACTGGGCGGACAAGACAAAGACCTACGATGGAATTCCCGAGTTGCTCAATGGGCTCACAATGAACAATACCAGAATGGCTATCCTGTCCAACAAACCTGACGATTTCACCAGAAAAATGGCCAGGAAACTGCTGGGGTTATGGACATTTGATGTTGTGGCAGGACAAAGACCCAATATTCCCGAAAAGCCCGACCCCAAAGCAGCACTTGAAATCGCCGGGCAACTTGGGGTGAACCCGGATAAGTGTTTTTTTCTTGGTGACACAAACGTCGATATGATCACTGCCAGTGCCGCCGGCATGTTTCCGGTAGGAGTGCTGTGGGGTTTTAGAAACAGAGAAGAACTTCTAGCAAGCGGAGCGATGCTCCTGCTGAATCAACCACCGGATCTCCTTGAGCACATTGATCGAATATGAATAAAAGCATGAATGATGCTGAATACTCCTGCAATCAGTGAAATTGCAGTTATTCAGACTGTTCGAATTGCTTTAGCTGTTCTTTAAAAAATAAATTTTTATCTTCGAAGCGCAGGGTCAGAGTTTCTAATTCATCAAAGAGAGCATTGATTCTTTCCTGGTTTATATGCAGCGATTTTGAGAGTTCTTCTATCTGATTTCCATCCTGCCTTTGGGAAGCTTCCTGCATTTTGATGGTATCCCGGTCAAGGCCTTTTTCACGCCTGTCAATCTCATCCTCGATCTGCTTGATTCGTTTTTCCAGCGGGCGCAGTATTTTACTGCGCTGCGTGATTATTTCAGACCTCTTGCGCCGGATATCTTTTTTGTTAAATTTGAGTTCAGGACTTTTTTCAGCAGCATAATCAGATGTTAAGGAGCGCAGCCCGTCTTCCTCGTCATGCCAGCCGCCTCTCTCCAGAAAGCGATGATAGCTGCCTTCGTGGATGCTGATATGGTCGTTGTCAAAAACAACAAGCCGCTCGGCTAAAGCATGCAGGAACATTTCATTGTGAGTTACGATGACTACTGCTCCTTCGAAATTATCTATGGCTGCAAGCAATGCGTCGGACGATTCAAGATCAAGATGGTTAGTGGGTTCGTCCAGAAGAAGGAGATTGATCGGAGTTACCAGTAACTTGCCAAGCATCACCCTGCTTTTTTCCCCGCCGGAAAGCACGCGAATTTGTTTAAGGGCATCATCACCCTGAAACATCATGGCACCACAGATATCGCGCGCCTTTTGATTATCCACATCTCCTGCCGAGTATTGAATTTCTTCCAGTACACTGCGGGTATCCACCAGGGAAGATATATTGGTCTGTTCAAAAACACCCATTGTCATAGCCTGGTGATACGTGATCTCTCCCT
>JAFGIF010000162.1 GCA_016929755.1 Deltaproteobacteria bacterium
CCCATCTCCAAGCATGCTCATGCTCTTGAAGGTGGTGCAGTCGCTACTGCCTATCATACCATTGATGAAAATTCCATTGTTATCGATCCTGGCATGGGCGGCAACCGGGAAGTGGCAGTCAGCCCCCAGGAATGCCAGGAAATTGCGCTCTGCCTGGGCACAAAGCCTGGTAGCTTCATGATCGAGATTTTTGAGCACGTCACTCAGTTCCTTATCTTCGAGCCGGCTCTCTACGGCAATAACCCCCTGCCCCGGTGAAGGGATCATGCTTTGTACATCTATGGGTACACCAAGGGGCAGGCCCAGTCGTTTTACGCCGGCAGCCGCCAGCACAACTGCATCTACGCTTGAACCGGCCTTTTGCAGCCGGGTAGGTACATTCCCCCGTATATTTTCAATGTGAACATCAGGCCTCAGTGCCATGAGCTGGCATTTTCTGCGCAGGCTCGAGGTTCCGATACTCGCACCTTTTGGCAGGGATGTCAGGGTATGTTTTTCTTTGGAAAAAAGCATATCACGGGGATCTTCCCGCATCATGAATGCGCTGATAAAAAGCCCTTCAGGAAGCCCGGCCTGCATATCCTTGAGGCTGTGCACGGCAATATCGATGGAGCCGTCGAGCAGTTGTTTCTCAATGTCCTTGACAAAAACCCCTTTGCCTCCGATGGCCTCCAGGGGAACGTCGTTGAAGATGTCACCCGATGTTTGAATCGGCACAATTTCGAGACAGAAATCCGGCAGTATTTGATTGAGAGCCTGGCGAACCAGCCCTGCTTGAACCAGAGCCAGGCTACTGCCTCTTGTGCCTATCCTGATTGTTTTCATCGAGTTGAAAAATCCTCCGGACAGCATCTATGTGTTTCATGCTGGGATGTTCCCTTAAGAAGCTCACCGGACGGTGAAGTAAACGTTTTAATGAAAGGCGCAAAGACTGTTCCATTATCTTGCGTTCCTGTTCGCTGCCGTTCATATCAGCAAGCAGATTGTCAATAGTGTCTTCCATAAGATCGAAAAGGTCTTTAATCGTGGAATTTGCGTCCAATGACGTAAACCATTTTTCCAGCACACCGAGTTCATACTCAATAATTTCGCGGGCCTTTTCTGCCTGGAGTTCGCGGCTGGTAATGTGGCGGTTTACAATGGATTTCAAAGAATCGATATCATAGAGGTAGCAGTTATACAGCTTTCCGACATCCGGGTCTACATCACGCGGCAGCGCGATATCAATCAGAATAATCGGGCTGTTGCGCCTTGCATGCATGACGTTTTCCATAACAGGGTTATTAATGATCGGCTCGGAAGACCCGGTTGAACAAATCACAATATCACTGTGTGTCAGTTCGTCCACGAGACAATCAAATGTTTTGGGGATACCTCCCAGTTCTGTGGCAAGATCACATGCTCTTTTGTAGGTGCGGTTTATCACACAAATATTTGTAGCGCCTCTTTCCTGCAATCTTTTTCCGGCAATGCCGGCCATATCGCCGGCTCCGATGATAAGCGCCTTGCTTTTTTTTATATCACCAAAGATATGCGTCGCCAGCTCCACTGCCTCCGAGGCAATCGAGACCGGGTAGCGTCCGATGTCTGTTTCGGTCCGGATACGTTTGGCCGATCTGAAAGTCCTGTGCAGGACTTTGTTCATCAGGGTTGAGGATGTATTGGCTGCTACGGCGGCACGATAGGCATCTTTGATCTGGCCCAGAATCTGGGGTTCACCTATGACGAGTGAATCAAGCCCTGCTGCCACCATGAAGAGATGCTCGACGGCCTCTTTGCCTCGGAAGATCTCGGCGAGTTCCGTTATGCGCTCGTTCTCGACACCGCTAATGCGGGAAAGCATTTCAACGATGGTTAAATCATCGATATTGATCCAGTACACTTCCGTGCGATTACAGGTGTTGAGCGCATAGATCTCTGAACCATTCTGCATGAATGGCAGCATATCTTCAGGAGTTATCCGGAACTGTTCCAGGATATCCACCGAAGCTCTCTTATGGTTTATGCTGAGGCAGCAGATGCGATTCATAGCAGCCCTATCCCGTGAGCGTGGGGGTAGGCCCAGCGGATGCCAAAGAACAGCACGAGCATAAGGCAGAATCCGATAAGGGTGATGATGGCCGTGCGGCTTCCTTTCCAGCCGATTGCAAACCTTTGATGCAGGCTCAGTGCAAAAACCGCCCACATCACCCCTCCGGCAGTCACTTTGGGAGCGATGCTGCCGAGCGGTATGTCCAGGGCTGTGGCCCACAAACCTCCAAAGATCATACCGATTGTAATGGCAATGAATCCCAGGCTCAAGGATGCGTACAGGATTTTATCCAGAAGCAGCAAGGCCGGCAGCCCGGATATGGGTGTATGGAGAGAACCTCTCATGATGATCTTTTCATGGATCAGGTATACCAGGGAGGTCACGAAGGCCACGACGAACAGGGCTTCGCCGAGCACAACGCTTAGGGTATGCAATGGATACAGATATCTGTTGGATCCGATTGCGGAACTGATGAGCAGGCTTTGGGAAGGAAGCAGGAACGCCAGGATACACGTAGCGACGGGCAGGAAAAATGCGCCCAGTACTATGGTGGATTTGCGCCAGATCAGGGGCATAAACACCAGGGAAGCCAGAAATATGATCATGTTCATGGCCTGTGAGGGTGATGTGAGCGGCAAGTTGTGTATTTTATGCCAGGCAAAAACTATCAGCAGCAGATGCAAGCCTGCACAGCATATATAGAACAGGCGGGAGAGAGAGACCAGAAAAGACTTTCTCGTCAGCAGATACGTTATAAACACAATACTTGTCAGGATATATGCAATGAGTACAATCCAGGGCAAGGTCACAAAATTTCCTCCAGATCGATATGTATTCCCAGAGCCTGATACAGAATATCCTCTACGAGCAATCTATTGCCCTTTGCGATCGCCTCCAGAAGATGAGAATCGATCAGCACATCGAATATGCGTTTATGAGCTTCCTGCCCTCCTTCCTGCGCGAGGACCAACGGACGGATTTTACCAAGGATCTTGGCCAGTGTTTCATATTCGTCGCCTATTAAAAAGCCGATTTTTTTGCGCAGATTTTTAGAGAGCGCCGGCGACAAGCCTCCGGTTGAAATGGCGATCTTGATAGGACCTTTTTCGATCAGCGATGGCACAATGAAACTGCATAGCTCGGGGATATCCACCACATTACAGAATATTCGCCTGGAATGCGCGTCTCGATATACTGCGCGGTTTGTCTCCATATCATCGGTTGCCGCAATAACCAGATATGCCTGTTTCAGGTCATCCTTGCTGTACTCTTTCAACCGGATTTCCACATGATCCATGCATGCTATTTCATCTATCACCTCAGGGGCTACTACCTGCACTCGTGCTCCTGCCAGGGTCAGCGATTCGATTTTGCGGTTGGCAACCGGCCCTCCACCCACAACGACACAGAGTTTTTCCCTCAGATCGAGAAATGCAGGGTAGTATGGATTTTGAGCGGTTTCCATAAAAAGTCCTCAATAAAAATTTTACCAGGCAACCTCTGCCAGCCAGTCCCGGATCAGTGCATGTATCCGGTTGTCTTTTCTGAGCTGGTGGTTTGCACCTTCCAGGATGATAAGCTTTTTGGGTTTATAGGCCGAATCGTACAGCTGCCTGGCATGCGCGACAGGCACCACTTCGTCCTTGTCTCCATGCACGATACCGACATGCCTGGGGGCAATAAACGGTAAATATTGTTTCGGATTCAGATCAAGAAACCCTTGATACCACCTGTCAATATCATGCGGAAAAAAACTGTCACGAATCAGGCCGAGCTGGATGAAGTGATGTTTCAATGTAAACGGATCTTCAGGAAGAATATCGGAAAAATCACAAGGTGTAGCCATGAGCAGCAGGCTTTGCACGTTTTTTTCAATAGATATGACCTTCGATGCAATCGCCCCGCCCGCACTGAAGCCTATAATATGAATTGATCCGGGGTCGATTCCCGGCATATTGGAGACTTTGAAAAGGACGGCATCCATATCACGATACCAGCCTTCCATATCAATATTGCCGCCGGATTGGCCGCATCCCCTGAAATTAAAAAAAACCGAGCAGAAACCTGCACGGGAAAGATCTTCGGCGAGGTCCAGATATCCTCGATCCTTTGGATCTGGTTTTGATCCCGGTATTCCATGGCAAAAAATAACAAGGGGAGATAAAGCCCGGCTCTCTTTTTCAGGGAAGAAGAGCCATGCCTTGAGTTGAATCCCCTCCCGGGTTAGCTGTAACTCTTTCGATTTCATCTTGGAGTAAATTATATCTCCTATATACTAATGCCCATGATTTCAGTTCAAATTCGTCAAAGATGATAGCATCATGATCTGTGGATGTTCTTATCGGAATTCTGTGTCTGCCGGCAAGCAGCGAGATAGTATGGACCGGCATTTCCATCATCCGGGATGCCTGATCAATAGATATCGGTTTTATCTGACGGTGTGATTGTTTTTTAAAAACAAAGGTTTGCAGGATATTTTTACCGGTCGCTTCAGGGTCTAATGCAGAGGCCTTGTCCAGAATATCAATATATTCCTTGTCAAGCTGATATCTGACGTTGGCAAGTTCAACCAGGGCTCTGATATTATCAGGATACTTTTCAAGCATTCTTTCAAGGATTGCCTCGGCATGAGTCATATTGTTCAGGAAGAAGCTGACCTCGGCCAGATAGAGAAATGTCTCTTGTTCTATATCTCCGAACTCCATGGCCGATTCAAACATCTCCAGTGCCAGGTCAAGATGTCCCAGCTCCCGATGGCAAATTCCAATTAGCTTGTAGATCAACGGGCTCGTTGAACACAAAATTTTGGTTTTCTCCAGATCATCAGCGGCAATGGTATAGTACCCCTGAGACATCTTTTCCTTGGCCCGAGCCATGAAAATTTTGAATCGCTCTTCAAAATCCTTATCACTAAGACTTTGAGAAGAATCTTTGAAATGAAAACCGGAAGTGCTCAGATCGATGTATTCCTTGCTCTCGTTCAATGGTTCATCGATACCTTGCATCTCAATTACGCGCTGACACAAGTTTTTGATGGGCAGCATGGTGTCACTTTTGTTGGCTATAAAAAGACCTATACCGTTACTTTCATCCTCATCCATAGCAGAAAGGTGTTTGGCCTCATTGAGCAATTCCTTGAAAAAGTAATTGGTCATCTCCTTTGAGTTGGTGATAGGGATGGCCATGGCCGACTTATATTCTCCGCCAGGACAGGTATACTCGTAACTGAGCCAAAACTCACCATACTCAAAATCGATTCTCTCAAGCTCGACTGAAATCAGTTCAATAAGTCCCTTTGGTTGTTCAAGTTTGCCACGCATAGCTCATGATTTATGCTTTGCAGGATAAAAAGTCAACAATAGCGAGAGATCATCTCTTTAAAAACCGTCTGGAAAACCGATAATATATGTGATATCGGTTTGTTGGGGGCGCATGAACACAGATGCTTTTTAATATAGTTGCGACGTATCTCTCTGAAAACAGTATTGTTGAGCGAGTAAAGCCAGTTTCTATCCAACACTGATGCGAGCTGTTTTATGTTTTTACCGACAAAGGTATGAAAAGCAGTTTTCAGAAGAATATTGTAACCGTAGGCGGCCTGACAGGGATCAGCCGAATCTTGGGCTTTGGAAGAGATCTGGTCATGGCCTGGCTGCTCGGTGCCGGTCCTGTGGCGGATGCCTTTATCGTTGCCTTCAGGATCCCCAATCTGCTGCGCAGATTGTTTGCAGAAGGGGCTGTCAGCGTTGCTTTTGTGCCTGTATTCAATGAGATACGTGAGCGAGAAGGCCTTGGGAAAGCCCTTTTTCTGGCCCGCAACGTTATCACTCTTATGTTGCTTGTCTTATGCGCAATTGTACTAATCGGTGAATTAATCGCACCATTATTGGTAAGCCTGATTGCCCCGGGATTTCTTGGCGATCCCATATTCTCGGACACTGTTTCCCTGACCCGTATAATGTTTCCATACATTCTCCTGGTAGGCATGTTGGCTCTTCTTACAGGAATACTGAATTCGCTTGGACATTTTGCCGCACCCGCCGCTGCCCCTATTGTTCTTAATGTCTTCATGATATCAATCCCGCTGCTTTTACATGCGATGTTTCCGGTTTTCGCTTCTGCTGCCGATGCCTTTGCCTGGGGAGTCGTCCTGGGAGGATTGGCACAACTTGCTTTACAGATCGGACCACTCAAGAGACTCAATGTTACCCTTAAGCCCTCATTTCATTTCAAAGACACCCGGATTCGACAAATTGTCAGATTGTTGGGTGTTGCAGCTGTAGCAGCATCCATTTACCAGATCAATGTTTTCATCGGCACCATGCTGGCCACGTTGCTTCCCCTGGCCGGGAGTGTTGCCTTCCTGTATTATGCCAACCGGATCATGGAGCTTCCGCTTGGCATATTTGCCTTTGCGGTAGGGAGCGTGATGCTGCCTGCCATGAGCAGAGCTTCTGCCAGAGTGGATACCACAGCACTGTCCATATTATCGGGCAGGGCTATTTCAACCGTACTGCTGTTTACCATACCGGCATCCGTGGGCATATATATACTGGCAGAGCCGATAATCTCCATACTTTTTGTCAGGGGGGCCTTCAGCACCCTTGATGCCCTGCTTACTGCCCAGGCATTGCGAATGTATGCATTGGCTCTGTGGGCAATCGGGGTATCGAGAATATTAATCCAGGCACTCTATGCGATGCAGCAAGCCGCTACGGTTGTGCGGGTTTCGGCTTATGTATTGGGAATCAATGTAGTGTTTAGTGTCATCCTGATGAGTTTCCTGCAACATGCCGGCCTTGCCCTGGCAAACAGTATTTCTGTTTTTTTTCAGCTTCTTTTTCTGGCAAGAATTCTGAAACGCAACGGGGTGCGCCTGTCTCAGGGTTATTACGCTAGGTTTGGGAAAATGGTCCTGGCTGCAGTTTTGATGGGGCTTTGTATTTATCCCTTTGTGCGAATGAGGTTTTGGATTGCCGGATTTAGCCTGAAGAGTGTCTCGATTCTGATAGCATGCATTGGTGTGGGCGCTGGGGTGTATTTTGGAACCTTGTTGCTTATGGGAATCAGATATCGTCAAGATTGATATCTTTTTTAATAAAAGCAGGGAGATTCCCAACAATGGGTGCTCCTGTGGGAAATTTCTTTCATCTGTGGAGTAACAAAATTTCTTCATATTCCCGGTTCCTTCCATAATATGGAAGATAGAATATTTATATAAACCAGAAAAATGTTTAATATCATATTGTTATATGGCCGCGAGTTCGTGGCATTATGTTTGCAATCTTAAATAAATCACGGATGATCGTAGGGGAGACAAGCATGAGATTGTCTCGCAGAGAGATCCTGGAAGAATTGGGGAGATTGGGAATCACACGATGGTGTGAGCTCAAAAAGGCATGTCGTGAATTCGAGACCTATTGGGATTCAGTGAGATGCAATGATTGAAATTTCGAAAATTTTTTTGGGTAATGATTTAAGAGGTAATTTTACGGGATGTATGAAAAACTATTACATGAATATCTCATTGAACAGCCCCTAGAACTTACCCCGGAATTTGTCAGAAAAAATGCCGAGGTTGTACCATTGCTGTTTCAGGTATCTCTGCTTTCAGACCTTGATGTCAGAGTAGAGAAGATACCGGAAATATTTCTTTATTTTGTCGAACTCATCACCTCGTTTGACGTTGCGCTGCTCTATGTATGGGAGCCGCAGGAAAGCTGGTTTTGTCGAGGAATTCAGGGTGAAATACCCGTTCATATTGAAGAAGGAAACCTTTTTACCAGATCTCTCAGAAAGACTGTGCAGCCAATGCTGATTCCTGATTTTTCTGAAACAGGACTTGCGTCTGATGATATGCCAATACCCTTTTCCTCTATGATGGGGCTTCCGATTTATATTGATACAAAAACTATCGGGTGTGTTGAGCTTTATCGAAAAGACCAAACACCGTTTACGATAAATGATATTATTCTCCTCAAGCATTTGTTGCTGTATTCTGAAAAAGCCTTATTGGAAGTATTCGGTCCCATAAAAGAAATGGATGAAGCCCTGGATGTCAGGATGGATTTGCCGCAGAAACACGTTTTACTCGATATTATCCATCAATATGAAGAACAGGCTAAACGGCTTTCATCCCCGTTGAGCATTGCTCTTATTTCTGTTCAAGATGAGCACTCATGGGGCTTGTATGAAGATTACGCTGGACAAATCCGCAGGATCAAAGCACTGGCCAAGCGCATAAAGGATGTTCTTAGGTGTTATGACAAGGTGTTGCGCTATGAAGAAACGAGCTATTGTGTGATCCTGCCCGGGTGCTCATCAGTTGATGCAATTGCCGCTCTGCAAGATATGACCATGCGATTAGGATCAGATTTGGCAGAGAATACTGTCAATATAGGAGTAGCCACGCTTCCGGATGAAGTTCAGGATGCCAAGGGGCTGATCAATGCAGCTCATCAGGCGCTTTCATTCGCAAAGAAAAATACGTTTTCGATAGCCTCCTTTTTCCAGACAGGGGCTCTCAAGGAAACCAATCTTTCTCTGGAGCTTTTTATCCGGCAGGTGCTGAATTCCGGACCATCTCTTGAAACCCTGAATCTTCTATTGCGTCTGGTGAAGAATCAATCCCAGGCCAAAATGATCCGTGTGCAGTCCTCAGGCCCCGGCTGCATCATTTCTTGGCAGGGTCATGATCTGGGATACCTCTACCATGAAGACCTGTCCGAAGATATATGCGATTGGATCAGCTCCTACATAGCGCCAGCCTGGGCGGTTGCCAGCTCTCAGGATTCAGATGTGCACAACTGGTATTTGGGAATACTGACGACGGCATCCATTTTATCAGATATGCGTTCCGGTTGTCCGCTGGGCTACTCGATCAAGAATGCAGATGAGGTGTACACTCTTGCAAAGGCAATGGGCAAAGATGAAGCCGAGGCTCTTAGATGGTCAAATTCCTGCCTGGCATCCAATCTTGGATACCTGGGGATTCCAACCTCAATATTTACCAAGGAAGATCTAACCCCGTTTGATCAGACGAAGATTAAAGCACACCCATTCATAGCGGCAAGATTATTCAAAGATCCGGCAGTGCTTGACCTTGATAGCGATATTCTTATGTATCATCATGAGCATCTGGATGGAAGCGGTTATCCGAGGGGTTTAAAAGGTGATGTTATTCCAGAGGGAGCAAGAGCCCTACGGGTGGTTGATACCTATAATGCAATTACCTCTCCCAGGCTTTATCGTCACCGAATGGATCGAAATGATGCATTTGTTGAGATGGAAACCTGCTCCGGGAAGCTTCTTGATCCGGAAATAACGAAACTTTATCTGGAACTCATCGATTTTTAATCCACCTGGGGTGAGTGATTTCGTATTTTTTTATCTTGTAGTGCATAACCCGTTTGCTGATTCCCAAGCTTTTGGCTGCATCTTTTTGAATCCAGTCATTGTTGCG
Organism: Deltaproteobacteria bacterium; assembly: GCA_016929755.1. Taxonomy (GTDB): domain Bacteria; phylum Desulfobacterota; class Desulfomonilia; order UBA1062; family UBA1062; genus JAFGIF01. The sequence continues at coordinate 9,495 of JAFGIF010000162.1, forward strand.
CAGCGCATTGAGCAGCATCTCTTTTTCATTCATGGCAAGGGAGGAAAGATCGGAGGGCTCTTCTTCGATATCCTCAGTTTCCCGGGTGTTCGAGATGGCAATATCACCGACAGTTATAGTCTTGCCTTCAGCAAGCAGAATAGCCCGTTCAATACAGTTGCGTATTTCTCTTACATTTCCCCGCCAGTCGTAATTGAGCAATGTATCCAACGCCCTTTGATCGATATCCATGATTGGTTTATTGAATTCACCGCAGTACTTTTTAATGAAATACCTCACCAGGGGTTCAATGTCTTTTTTGCGCTGTCTGATGGGCTGGATATGTATATTTACCACATTGATCCGGTAATAGAGATCCTCTCTGAATGCTCCCTTTTGGACAAGCTGGAAAAGATCCTGGTTCGTGGCTGCGATAATGCGGACATCTACTTTGATGGTCCGGTTTCCTCCCAGGCGTTCAAACTCCCTGTCTTCGAGAACACGCAGGATTTTAGCCTGCAGAGTGAGATCCATGTCTCCGATTTCATCCAGGAATAAGGTCCCCATATTAGCCTGTTCGACCCGGCCTATGCGCATTTTAATCGCCCCGGTGAAGGCCCCTTTTTCATGACCGAAGAGTTCGCTCTCTAAAATATTTTGAGGCAGTGATGCGCAGTTGACCTGCACAAAATTGTTGCGTGCGCGCGGAGAGTTGTGATGAATGGCTCCGGCGATTAACCCTTTGCCTACTCCGGTTTCTCCGGTAATCAACAGGGTTGAATCTGCAGAGGCCACCTTTTCCACCATCGAGAGCACCCTTAAAAGAGACGCACTTTCCCCGATAATATCGGATGTACGGTAAATGATGTCTTGCTGTGTGTGCCTGAGATAGTCGATTTCATTCTTCATCCGTTTCAGATCAAGAACATCGTCTATCTTTTGTACAAGTTCATGCAGGCTGAACGGTTTTTGAATAAAATCATGAGCACCATTCTTCATGGCAACCACGGCCGTATCCACGGATGCATACCCGGTCATAACCAGCACCTGTGTGGTCGGGTTATTGGCTTTTACTTTCTTGAGCAGCTCCAGGCCATCTATTCCGGGCAACTTGATGTCGGTCAGAATGACGTCATAGATATATTTGTTGACTCTTGCCAGGGCGGCTTCCGCATCATTTACCAACTCTACATCGTGGAAATGATTTTTTAATTCCTGGAAGATTACCTGGCCAAGATTTGTGTCGTCTTCAACAATTAATACATGTGCCATCTCGATAGGAATGATCGGATATTTTAAGCGAAAACTTTAGATCGAAGAATTGATGGGGAAAGTATTTGCCGGCATCGATGCAATGAGACGCCGGCAAATGCTATTTGCTAAAAATCATTAGGCGAGATTTCTTTTGAGGGCAAATCAAGGCTCGATGCCACTCCGGGGTGTGTAATATACCCATTGTATGTGTTGAGCCCTCTGAGTAAAACCGGATCTTGCAGGGCTTCTTTGAAACCCTTGTTGGCTATGCGCAGGGCATAGGGCAGTGTTGCTTCAGCAAGGCCCCAGGTTGAAGTGATCGGAACAGCGCCGGGCATGTTGGCCACACAGTAATGAACCACGCCATCGGCTATAAATACCGGATCATCATGATATGTCGGGCGCGTATTTTCACAACAGCCTCCCTGATCAACAGCAACATCTACAATAACTGCCCCCTTTTTCATGCTTCTGACACATTCTGTGGTTATCAGTCTCGGAGCACTTGCGCCGGGGATCAGGACTGCCCCTATAACGAGATCAGCGCTAAGCAGAGAGCGGGCGATATTTCCAGGAGTGGAGTAGAGCGTTTCAATCCGTTCGCCATAAATGTTGTCAAAGAACTGAAGCTTGCGTTTGTCGATATCCAGAATTCGGACATTTGCTCCCATGCCTACGGCGATTTTAGTGGCGTTTAATCCCACGGTACCACCGCCGACGATAACGACGTTTCCTTTTGTAACCCCGGGGATGCCACCCAGCAGCAGGCCTCTGCCCCCGTAAGTTTTTTCAAGATATTTTGCTCCTTCCTGAACCGAGAGCCTGCCGGCAACCTCGCTCATCGGCTCCAGAAGGGGCAGATGCCCATCGTCAAGCTGAATAGTCTCAAAGGCAATACCGGACACGCCCTTGTCCAGTAGGGCCCTTGCTTGGGGTTCGTCTGCAGCCAGATGCAGATAGGTGAACAATAGCTGTCCTTCACGAAACAGATCATATTCCTCCGGCAAAGGTTCCTTGACCTTGTAAACCATATCGGCCTTTATGAAAATCTCCTCGTGGCTGTCGAGAATTATGGCTCCCTGGGCACTGTATTCATCATCGGGTATATCCGCGCCAATTCCTGCGCCTGACTCTACGTATACCTGGTGTCCGGCCTCCTTGAAGGCTTTGGCACCATCCGGAGTAAGGCTTACCCTGTTTTCGAATTTCTTGATTTCTTTCGGAATGCCAATTTTCATAAAACCTCCCCCCCTTGCCTTTAAGTTTGAGCGAGTGACTGCTCACTCTCTGTCTATCAGACATGCAAAGAAGATGTCAACATGATATTGGAGATCCTATCGCATGGTTGTTTATGTAGAAAGGGTTTTAGTGAAAAACAACCTCTCTTGTCTGCAATTGAGTGTGGTTAAGCCTGTTGATTTAAAATACATGCTGTATTATGCTGTAATCATATGCAGAGTGCTGATAAAAGAGAGAGCTCATAAAGCAACAATATTGTCTACTGGGAGGAACCATGCTGTTACATTCGATTGCGGTTACCATGTTCATGACCAATTGTTTTATCCTTGCAGATGAGGAAACGAATGATGCAATTATTATTGATCCGGGCGGAGAGGAAGAGAGAATATTCCAGATGATTAACAATATGGGTGTAAATATAGTCGGGATAGTCAATACACATGCCCATGTAGATCATATAGGGGCCTTGAGTGCAATCAAAGATGCCTACGATGCCGAGATCATGTTGCACCAGCTGGAGCTTCCGATCCTCAGGAACTCTTCCAAGATGGGCCGCCTTTTCGGTGTTGAAATCGAACAGCCTCCCGAGCCGGATCGTTTTCTGGCCGAGGGAGACCAGGTAGTTTTCGGTAAGACAAAACTCAGGGTGGTGGAAACACCGGGACATTCACCAGGAGGCATTTCCCTGGTTACTTCCGATAATACATTCTGCTTTGCAGGCGATACCCTGTTTGCAGGGTCAATCGGCAGAACCGACCTGCCGGGGGGTGATTATCGCACATTGATAGATTCAATCAAGACCAAGCTTATCCCGTTGGGAGACGAAATGAAGGTGTTGCCTGGTCATGGCCCTGCCACTTCGATCGGAGTAGAACGGAAGCACAATCCATTTTTATAAAAGGAGGACTACAATGAAACGCTTGATACCAGCCATAGTTTTATTACTACTGAGTTTTTCAATTTTTTTACCTGGCTGCACAACGATGAAGGAGATGTTTTCCCGCTCATCAGCTCCCCAGCAGAATGTCAGCCCTGTGCCACGATATCTGGATTTCTATAAAATTCTGATCCCCGGTGAGCTCCAGAAGGTCGATAAAGAAACCTATATTATCAATGAGAGAGGACGTCTGGTTCTATCCGGTCGTGTCGAGAGCGATTCACTGGCCAAATTCTTCATTTCCTCTATGGCCTCCGATAGCTGGACAATGCTGCAGGAATACAAGTTTCATGGTTCCACAAAATTGTTTTTCCGGAATGCAAATTCAGTGGTTACAATCCTGATTTCTGAGAATCCTCTGGGCACGAAGGTTGAAATATGGATGGTTCCGCTGCAGCCGCTATGAACAATTCAGTCGTTGTATACGGCATAACCGGTGGTATTGCGGCCTATAAGGCCCCCTTGGTTGTGCGCGGCCTAAGGGCGCTCGGGATTGATGTCACCGTAGTAATGACAGAATCAGCCCGGCAGTTTGTTACGCCGTATACTATTCAGACCATAAGTGGCAATCAGGTATATACCGAGATGTTTTCCACCGTTGCGGCATCCGGCTTTGAGATTGATCATATTGCTCTGGCAGATCGTGCGGATTGTTTCCTGATCGCACCGGCCACGGCGAATTTTATCGCCAAGCTTGCGCATGGAATCGCTGATGATTTGCTCACCACGACAGCTCTTGCAACCAGGGCTCCACTGCTTGTTTGTCCGTCAATGAACGTAAACATGCTTACAAATCAGGCGACACAGGACAATCTTCAAACCTTACAATCACGCGGGATCCGTATTTTAGAGCCCGAGGCAGGAGAACTGGCTTGCGGATGGGAAGGTCAAGGACGGTTGCCCGAACCGGAGCGGATTGTGGCCGAAGTGCAACATATTCTTTCAAAAAAAGATTTTTCAGGAAAAAACATATTGATTACATGCGGTCCTACCTGTGAAGATATAGATCCGGTACGTTATATCACCAACAGGTCAACCGGAAAGATGGGCGCTGCCCTTGTTGAGGCTGCCTGTTTACGAGACGCCCGGGTTACGGTGATCAGTGGTCCGGTACATCTGAAATATGCACCGTGGGCCGAGGTGATTGAAGTCAGATCTGCCCGGGAGATGCTCAACCAAGTCAATGAACATCTCGTTGAAGCTGATGTTCTGATTATGGCTGCCGCCGTGGCGGATTTTGTGCCTGCACAGATAAGTGAAAGAAAGATCAAGAAGAGTGGTACAGGGATAAGTAGCCTTGATCTTGCACCAAGCCCGGATATTCTTTCAACCCTGATTCCAAGGAAAAACGCAAAAATTTTTATCGGGTTTGCCGCAGAAACCGAAAGCCTGCTTGATAATGCCCGGCAGAAAATGGAGTCAAAGGGGCTTGACATGATAGTGGCCAATCAAGTGGGTCGGAAGGATACGGGGTTTGCCTCTGATACCAATAGCGGAGTCATTCTATCTCCTTCCGGTATCATGGAGAGGTTTGAACTGATAGAAAAAACAGACCTGGCCCATAAAATTCTTGATCATGTGAAGGATCGGTTGTGAGGGATCGCTTAACCGGCATCCTGAGTGAGGAAGCTCGATGGAGCGGAAATTTTTTGCTGCTGCCTAAAGTGGGCATGCAGGATTGTTCGGTTCAAACGCTCGAAACCATCAGAGCGAAGCTCGGTGATTGCAAACGCTGCGCGCTGGGGCAGACAAGAAAAAACATCGTATTTGGGGAAGGAAGCGCGAATGCCGGTGTAATGTTTATCGGTGAGGCTCCGGGTGCGACAGAGGATGCATCCGGAAAACCCTTTGTCGGTCCTGCCGGAAGGCTTCTGACAAATATTATCCAAAACGGCATGGGGCTTTCTAGGCAGGATGTCTATATAGCAAATATTCTCAAGTGCAGACCTCCCGGGAACCGTGACCCGTTGCCCGGTGAAGTAGAGCAGTGCATTGGCTTTTTGGAAGCACAGATCAAGGTAATCCAGCCCCGGTTAATCATCGCCCTGGGCCGAGTAGCAGCTCAGAATCTCCTGGGAACGAAAGATCCTCTAAATAGAATACGGGGGATTTTTCAGGACTACAGAGGAATAGTATTGATGCCGACCTATCATCCAAGCTACTTACTACAAAATCCGGCAAAAAAGAGGGACGTATGGGAAGATATAAAAAAAGTAATGGAACACTTAGGCCTTCCAGTTTTGCGTTAATGTTGCTGGCAGTTCTACTGCTGGTTCCTTTTCTGGCAAGGGCATCCGATATTGTCGTAATCGAAGTCAAAGATGCCATCACTCCGCCGATTGCGTCGTATATAACCGAAAACATCGACAATGCCGTAAATAAAGACTATCAGGCCGTAATCCTCCGGATTGACACTCCTGGCGGCCTTGATACAGCCATGCGTGCGATAATCCAGAGGGAGATGAATGCCAAGATACCGGTGGTGGTATATGTTTCTCCCCAGGGAGCCCGGGCCGCTTCCGCCGGGGCATTGATAACTCTGGCGGCGGATGTGGCTGCGATGGCGCCCGGAACAAATATTGGTGCCGCCCATCCGGTCAGTATAGGCAAGGTAGGTGATAGTGGTAAGGAAGGTGAAAGTGACACGATGGTGGAGAAGGTGACCAATGACGCTGTCGCCTATGCCAGGAGTATAGCCCGCCAGAGGGATAGAAATGAAGAGTGGGCCGAGGATGCGGTCAGAAAGAGTATTTCCACTCCGGCCCATGAAGCCCTGGAAAAAGGGGTGATTGATATTGTAGCCAGCAATATGGATGAGCTGCTTGAAAAGTTGGATGGAATGGTGGTGACGAAAGATGACAAAACCTTTGAACTCAAGACCAAGGATGCCAATCTGATTGAAAAACCCATGGGCTTCCGTTATCGGCTGCTCTCGACGATTTCAAACCCTAATGTGGCGTATATTCTCATGCTGATCGGTCTGGCAGGTCTGTATTTCGAACTTTCCAGTCCGGGAGCGATTTTGCCGGGAGTTGTAGGAGGCATATCGCTGATCCTGGCATTTTTTGCCTTCCAGACACTGCCGGTAAATTACGCCGGTGTTGCGCTGATCATCCTGGCCACCATCATGTTTATTGCCGAAATCAAGGTGCCCAGTTTTGGTCTTTTGACGGTGGGGGGTGTTATATCGATGATTCTCGGTTCGATTCTTTTATTCAGGACGCCTGAGATGTATGCTCAAGTCTCAATGGGAATTATTCTTCCAGTCACACTTTGTTTTAGCGCGTTCTTCGTGTTATGCGTGTCCTTGGTTGTGAAGGCCCACCGGAGGACCCCGGTCACAGGCGCGCAAGGAATGATCGGAGAAAAGGCCCTGGTCTATACTTGGAATACAGACGGAACCGGAAAGGTGTTCTGTCATGGCGAATACTGGAATGCCAGAGGGCCGGCGCAATTAAAGAATGGCGATTGGGTAGAAGTGGCTGAAATGTCAGGGATGGAACTCAAAATCAAACCACTGGATAAGGGGTGATCAAGGCCTGAATTTATGATTGCTGTGGCCTTATCCGGAGGAGTTGATTCTGCAGTTGCTGCAATTCGCCTCAAAGAGCAGAGGATCTCCATCATGGGTGTCACCATGATGTTCGATAGCAACAATCCGCACTCTGAGCAGATTGCCCGGGCAGTAAGGATATGCAGGTATCTCGGAATCAAGCATCACATTATCGATGTACGCAGGGATTTCGATCGGATAAAAAATTATTTTTGCAATACATATCTATGCGGTGCTACGCCCAACCCGTGTGCAATCTGTAATCGGGATATGAAATTCAGTCTCCTGCTCGAGCGAATTGCCGATCTTGGAGCTGACCAGATTGCAACCGGGCATTTCGTTCGCAAAGGCTTTGAAAAAGGCCGCTACTTCCTTGCGAAAGCCAAAGATGTTAATTCTCAGGAATACTTCATGGGTCTTATATCACAGGAGGCAATCGCCAAGAGCGAATTTCCTCTGGCAGATCTTACCAAGGCAGAGGTGTTCGCAGTAATAAAAGACGCCGGCATTGATGATCTGAAAAGTTCCTCATCTCAGGATGTGTGCTTTATCGAAAAGGGTGATTATGAGGCCTTTATCAAGACCTATACCGGACACAAGCCTCTTCCAGGGGTAATTTATGATACCTCGGGCAACAGTATCGGCCGGCATATGGGGGCAATCAGGTATACCATCGGTCAGCGTAAAGGCCTGGGGATGGGCTTTGGTAAGAGAAAATACGTGCTCGCCGTAGATATCAAGGAAAACAGCATAACCATCGGAGACCGGGAAAACTGGGCTTACCAGGGGTTTTTTGTAAAACAGATAAATTATATGAAGACATCCGGCATTGATGATCCACTCCGTGCAAAGGTGAAGGTACGATATCGGCAGCGCGCACAATCTGCAAATGTCAAACCGACACCCTCCGGGGATCTCTGGGTTGATTTTGACGGGATCTATGCCCCTGGACAGCTTGCCGTGCTCTATGACGAAGATGATGCAATTCTTTGTGCCGGTATTATCGAAGCTCCCTCAAGAGACCTGGGGGCAAAATACAGCCCTTCTATTTGAATTCGAACATGTTGTTTGGTGATGCCTCCCAGTGCTCTTGCTTGACGGGGATGAGCCGGAGAGCTATTCTAGAAAAAAACACAAGGAGCAGATAAATGGCAGATCTCAGGCGTTTCAAAAACGAACCCGTTCATACAAGGGATATTCATATAACCACCTATCGGATAGACGATACGAGAGTGATGGTTGAAGGTGTACTTACGGATAATCGCAAGACAGAAACCTATCATATGACAACCGGGGAAATGCAACCTCCCGGGGTGGTTCATGACCTGATAATTCGGCTGCTACTGGGCGCCGATCTCAAGATAGAGGACATAGAGATAGACATGAACCATGTTCCCAGGACCAAATGCCGGGAAACGTCGCAAAGCCTGAAGCCATTGGTCGGACATAGAATTGCACCTGGATTTACCCAGTGGGTAAAAGAAACTTTCGGTGGACCCAAGGGCTGTACGCATCTGAATGCCCTCCTGCTTGCAATGGCGTCTGCATCTGTCCAGGGATTCTGGGCTAACAGGGTCGGCCGCAAGATATCTCTGGGTGATGCTATCAGCCAGATAAAAGATCCGGCCTACCTGATCGATACATGCTGGCTTTGGCGCAAGGACGGACCGCTGGCACGCGAATTTGAAGAAGCGCTCGATCATCAATTCCATAATCATGACAGCCAGTGATTTCAGTGAAGATAAGGCTATGGCAATAATCCTAGGAAAAATAGATGGTGCATGGTGGTATACCGGCATTTACGCATAATTTGATTCACAGTATTGCGCTTATTCTATTCAGTTTAATATTCGTGCCTAGACGCAGGTCCATGATCGTAGAGCTTATGCAGAAGTGTTGATGTTGGAACCTTTTAAGGATATACGCGAACCGGGGACTGGAGATGGTAGAGTTATCTCTGTGCCTGAGACGCGATATGGAAAAGCAATTGCCGGCGCTGAAATCAACCCTAACGTATATCCGATAACCCGGCTTAGAATACAGGGATGCTTTTTCATTTTGTTTTTCAGTCTTTTTTGGTAAAGAAGCGTGCTGGGTAAAAATTAATATAAAAAATATAGTATGTATAATTTGTTGAGACAAGGGCTGTAAAGTGGCGAATAATGCAAAAAAGAGCCTGATATACAGATTCCGCACAAATGAACATGCCATGATGCTCTTTCTGGCATGTATAATCGGTATATTAGGAGGTTATGGGGCCGTCGGTTTCCGGTGGCTGATAGTGTTTTTCCAGGGGATCTTTTTTGCGGGTAACAACGATAATTTTCTCGATCTGTTGATGCATCTGCCCTGGTACATGAAGCTGGTACCGCCAATTATCGGTGGTGCAATCGTGGGCCCGCTGGTGTATTTTTTTGCACGGGAGGCCAAGGGTCATGGCGTGCCGGAAGTAATGGAAGCCGTTGCCCTTAAAGGAGGCGTGATCCGTAAACGGGTCGTGGTCATTAAATCCCTGGCCTCGGCGATCAGTATCGGTTCCGGAGGATCGGTGGGTCGCGAAGGGCCGATAGTGCAGATCGGTTCTGCCATTGGATCGACACTCGGCCAGATCTTAAATGTCTCGGCCGATCGGATGAGAACTCTGGTGGGGTGCGGTGCGGCTGCCGGTATTGCAGCAACGTTCAATGCTCCGATTGCCGGTGCCATGTTCGCGCTGGAGATCATCCTGGGGGATTTTGGCATTGCAGCCTTTACCCCAATTGTGGTCTCATCAGTAACTGCAACAGTGATATCAAGAACTTATCTCGGGGTTTTTCCGGCCTTTATAACTCCCCAGTATACCATGGTTAGTATCTGGGAGATCCCGATATACATTATCTTCGGGCTCTTTGCCGGGGTGGTTGGTGTCCTGTTTACCACAGTCCTGTACAAAACCGAGGATGTGTTTGGGGCAATAAAGATACCTGACTATGTGAAGGCTGCAATTGGTGGAGGACTATTAGGAATCATTGGTATCTTTTTCCCGCATGTTTTCGGTGTCGGTTATGACAGCATAGGGCTGGCACTGTTGGGTAAAATGTCGTGGTATTTGCTCTTATGTCTTGTTTTCATCAAAATCATATCAACATCCATTACTATTGGATCCGGAGGATCCGGAGGAATTTTTGCCCCATCTCTCTTTATCGGTTCCATGCTGGGCGGGGTCTTCGGCTATGTAATCCATAATGCTTTTCCCGGTGTGACTGCAACCTCGGGAGCCTATAGTATCGTGGGCATGGGCGCAATAGTCAGCGCAACCACACACGGCCCGCTGACAGCAATTCTCATGCTGTTCGAAATGACTGGAGATTACAAGATAATTCTACCTCTTATGCTCTCCTGTATCCTTTCTACAGTCATAGCATCGCAGATTAAGAGAGATTCGATTTATACCCTCAAGCTTTTGCGAAGGGGAATAAATATCCGGGCAGGAAAAGATATCAATATCATGAAATCGTTGCTGGTCAAAGATGCAATGACTACGGATGTGGTTACGATTCCTGCCGGCATGCCGCTTAAGAATCTTATAAAATTTACCCTTGCAAGCAAGCACTCGAGCTTTCCGTTGGTGGATGGAGAAGGAATGCTGGCGGGGATAGTCACATTCCAGGATTTCAAAGAGGTTGTTTTCGAAGAAGGATTAGGAGATTTGATCGTGGCCAAAGATATTTCTCCGGCAGAGGTGATCACGATTACCAAGAACGAGAACCTTGATACAGCCCTGCAGAAGATCGGATTGAAAAACATTGAACAGATCCCGGTAGTTGATGGAAAAAACCCAAAAAAAATCGTGGGGATTCTCTCTCGCAGAGATGTTTTTGCCGCCTATAATAAAGCCCTGATCGACAAATCGCTGGAAAGAAAGATCGTCTGAAAATCTTCGGGACTCTCAATTCGAAAAAGTATCAGTATCAATAATCAAGTAAGGGCTTTTTTTAATCTTAGCTTGTCGGGATAGCCTCTTTGCCTTTTATAAGGTAAGATTATATGCTAGTTATAATACAAGGACTTAAGTGTACACAAACACAGTATCCAGGATGAATTGATGGTTATAATCGGAGGCAGAGCCCACAGCATCGAACATATCAATGCAATAGGCAAACTCGGATATCCCTATGCGGAAGTATCGCTCTTGGATCCTGCAGCAGTAGAGTCACAGCTGAGAGTACTGTTAGAATTGAAGCAGAGATACGGGATATACTACATTGCTCACTACCCGAATGAGGATAATCCTTTTGATACGAGCATCCTTGAGAAGAAGTTTGTACCCAAAATGGAAAGACTGTTTGACCTCAGCCAAAGACTTGGAATAATCAAAGGCACCATGCACTTCTGGATGGATAAACGCTGGGCGTCCTCTGAACTCATTACGAACAAGATAGAAATGCTCTCTCGCCTTGTATCATATGCCAAAAAAAAAGATGTTACGATCTGCCTTGAGAATTTAAGCGAGCGCTACAGCAGTTTTGCAGATGCTTTTCAGGCAATAGATGATTTGCGAATGACTCTGGATATTGGCCACGGGCAGCTTCTTTCAAGCCAAAACACCGCTTTTGATTTTATTCGCAAGGGATATGACCGGATTGCCCACCTGCACGTGCATGACAATTTTGGTGGTACTTCTGTAAAGGATGATCTGCATCTTGCCCTTGGTGATGGGGTGGTTGATTATCGCGGCATTTTTACTCTTCTGAAAAACAAAGGCTACGGCTCCAGCGTTACCATGGAGGTCAAACTGCCTGATATGCCGAGAACGAAAAAAACAATTGAGCAATATTTTTAATGACAGCGGGAGCCGAGCAGGAACATTCGCTGCTTGATCCGGTGGCAGTAATATCCGGATTCTCTTCCTTGACTTCCTCGTATGCGCAGGTTTACATTCAAACGCATGTTATGTTTTTCTCAAGAATGGGTGATACGAGGGCGTGTGAAACACGACCTCTTCCCTGAGTTGAATTTCACACCAGTCTTCAAATCGTTGATGCATATCAGAGGAATTGTGACTGTAGAAGAGGTGAATGGTTTACTCAACCCAAATCTCGGTGAACTGAAAGATCCGCGCATGATGAAGGGTATGCAAGATGCCTGTGCGAGGATCGCGGACGCCATAGAAAAGGGTGAAAAGATTGGGGTGTTCACTGATTATGACGTGGATGGAGTATGCAGCGCTGCCTTGCTGCACCGATTTCTGATCAAAATAGGCAGCCAGCCACCTGTAATTTTTATTCCGGACAGAACTACAGACGGCTACGGCCTGAATGTGCGCGGGATCGATGAACTGTATTCCAAGGGTGTCACCTTGCTAATAACAGCAGATTGCGGAACTACGGCGATTCAAGAAATACAGCATGCCAAGTCTCTGGGAATGGATGTGGTCATAACAGACCACCACGAACCCGGCGATACAAGACCGGATGGCGTAGGCATGATTAATCCAAAACAATCCGACTGCCCCTTTTTCGGAGAGGATCTTTGCGGTGCCGGAGTCGTATTTCATCTCATGGTGGCATTGAGAGCTTTATTGAGAGAGCGGGGATGGGACAACCTGCCGAATTTGAAAAATGACCTGGATCTTGTGGCAATGGCCACTGTTGCCGATGTTGTTTCACTCTCCGGCATCAACCGTATCCTGGTCAAAGAAGGCCTGCAGGTGCTGAATTCTCTCGGTCACACCGGCATTATAGCCCTGGCAAAGGTCGCGGGTATTCGCAGAGAGGTTCTCGCTCGAGATATCGGGTTTATCCTGGGGCCGAGAATTAATGCTGCCGGAAGAGTGGCAGACGCCAGAAAGGCGTTTGACCTGCTTACGGTTGAAGATGC
>JAFGIF010000163.1 GCA_016929755.1 Deltaproteobacteria bacterium
CGCGGCCGGGGCGATTGATTTTGATGAGTATGGCGATACGTTGACGCCGATTCAGATCTGGAAGATTGAAAACGGCGCAATTGTTGGGGTCGAATCAATCATCCCTGAATAAGGATCTGGACAAAATTCATGACAGGTTTTTCACCACAGAGACACAAAGGTACAAAGATTTTCTTGCATATGTTTTATGAGTGTTCTTTGTGTCTTTGTGTCTCTGTGGTTCGTAGAACAATGTGCAAATAATTCTGTCCCTCTACTTAAATCTGGAATAGCACGTGCCCGACATGCTGAAGTTGTCGGGCGCATCATGATTTTTATGAACGAACCGATTCTACAAGTTGAGCATCTGAGTAAATCCTTTGGGGGGATCCAGGCAGTACGCGACTGTTCCTTTGACGTCTACGAAGGGTCTATCACCGGTCTGATCGGCCCGAATGGAGCCGGGAAAACCACGCTCTTCAATCTGATTACCGGATTTTTGCAGCCTGACAGCGGACGAGTGTTCTATAGGAAAAAAGATATTACCGGCTTAGAACCCTTTGAGATCTTTCGGCAAGGAATCTTTCGCAGTTTCCAGATTACGCGTGAATATAAAGAGATGACCGTGCTTGAGAACCTGCTGCTCATCCCTGAAAAGCAGATTGGAGAGATCTTATGGAATGCCTGGTTGCAACGTAAAGCTATTCAGGCCCAGGAAGCCAGGAATATAGAAAAAGCCCTGGAGATTTTGCGTTTCCTGGGCATGGAGTCCAAAAAAGATCTGCCGGCCAAACATTTGCCGGGAGGGGAGAAAAAACTGCTTGAAATCGGCCGGATGATGATGGTGGATCTGGACTTGATTCTGTTGGATGAACCAGGGGCCGGTGTGCCTCCGGGATTACAGCAGAAGGTCCTAAATTATATCAAAACCCTGGCCCAGGAACACGGGCATACCCTGTTAATGGTGGAACACGATATGGATGTGATCATGAACATCTGCGACCGGATTATCGTGACCTGTGACGGAACCTTTCTTACAGAAGGCACGCCTGATGAAATCCGATCAAATCCGGCGGTGATCGAAGCGTATCTTGGAACACCTTACGAAGCAAATGAATAAATATTATGCCAATTCTTGACGTCAAACAGATCGATGCCGGCTATGGGGCACAGCAAGTATTATTTCATGTTTCCCTGACCGTTGAGCAGGGGGAGATAGTGACTATTCTGGGACCAAATGGGGCCGGGAAATCAACCTTTTTAAAAGCTCTGGCCGGTATTCTCAAGCCTCAGCAGGGGGAAATCCTGCTGAACAATCAGCCGATCCATACCTTAGAACCTCATCACATTGCCAGCATGGGGTTGAGTTGGGTTCCGCAGGAAGAGAATGTGTTTCCGACCATGACGGTTAAGGAAAATTTAGAGATGGGCGCGTATCTGCTGTCTGGTGATCCCGAAGAACGGATCGAAGAAGTCTGTTCTATCTTTCCGCAGCTTACAGAGCGTATGGGACAGATAGCCGGGAATTTATCCGGTGGACAACGCCAGATGTTGGCGATTGCCAGAGGTTTGATGTTACGTCCGTCGATCTTATTGTTGGATGAACCAACAACCGGTCTTGCCCCCAATCTGGTGCATATCATGCTGGAAAAAATTCGTGAAATTACCAAACGACTGGGAAGCGCGGTACTTCTGGTGACGCAGACGCTTGACGCTGTTCGATTTTGTCAGCGCGGCTATCTGCTCACAGCCGGAGAAATTCTGTATTCAGATACTCAGGCCGGTTTGCTGGCCAATGAAAACGTCCATGATCTCTATTTCGGGGGCGCCTCGAAAGTATAAATACAATTTATTTTTTACTATATTATACAGAACGGAGACCTGAAAAAACGTGTTTGATCTTCTTATTAGCGGAATTATTTATGGCAGCATTATTACCCTCGGCGCGATTGGTCTGACTCTGATGGCAGATATTCTGGGATTTTTTAATTTCTCCTACGGAGAATATTTTAGCCTGGGCGCCTATTGCACGCTGCTCTTCCTCGGAATTCTCCCGCAGTGGGGAACCTTTCCGGAACTCTCTTTTGGATGGAGTATGCTGCTGGCCATCCTTTTCTCGATGGTGCTGACAATTCTTGTGATGCTCCTGGCTGATAAGTTTTTCTTTAAAAAACTGAGAGCCATGGGAGCCACCCCGCTGTTTCTGGCCCTGGCCTCGCTGGGCCTATCGTTTATGCTGCGGGCCTTAATCTATATCGCCTGGGGACCGGAAGTGAGATATTATACCTCGACAATTCAGATGAGCCTGGAACTGCCGCTTGGAATTTTCATTAAGGCTGATGAAATTTTTATCTTTTTCAGCGCGATGGCGCTGGTAATGTTGGTCTATATCTTTCTGAATAAGACCAAAATGGGCAAAGCGATGCGGGCCATGTCTTGTAATCTAACCCTGGCCAAAGCCTCTGGCATTCAAACCGGGAAAGTGATTGCCTGGACCTGGATCATCTCCGGTATTCTGGTCAGTGTGGCCGGAACGTTATATGCCATCGCCGTGCAACTGCGTCCTGATATGGGTTGGACCTTCTTAATCCCCCTGTTTGTCGCAGTTATTATGGGGGGGATCGGAAGTTTCTGGGGAGCAATGGTGGGAGGGATGACCATCGGCATTACCGAAGAATTGATGAGCGGGTTGTTGCAGGATCTCTTCTTTGCCCTGGATGTAAATGTGGATATGTCGATCTATCGACCTGCGATTGCCTTTATCTTTGTTGTCGTGATTTTATTGTTCAGACCCCATGGAATTTTTGGAAAAAAGGGAAGTTGATCCATGTTAAATTATTTTGTCTCATATCTGATTCTTGGCAGTATTTATGCGATTGCCGCCTTAGCCCTGAATTTACAGTGGGGATTTACCGGTTTGATGAATTTTGGAATCGGCGCGTTTTATATGGTAGGGGCTTATACGTCTGCCATTTTAACCACGCCGGCCTCTGAAGAATATCTGGGAGGATTTCATCTACCCATTCTGGTCGGCTTAGTTTGCGCGATGCTGATGTCGGGGTTTCTCGCCTACCTGATCAGTTTTCCGGCCTTGAAACTCAGGGGTGGAACCTTTGCTATCGCTTTGTTAGCTATCCATGAAACCATTTTCCTGATCATTAAAAATGAGTCCTGGCTCACGAATGGGGTCTGGGGTATTCGCAGCATTCCCCGCCCTTTTGCAGCCATGGTTGATCCCCGACATTATAATTATCTCTATCTCCTCATCGCCTTTTTTTTTCTGGCTCTGACCTACATTGCCGTTGAATACGCAGTCAGATCTCCCTGGGGACGAGTGCTGCGAGGGATTAGCGAAGACGAGTATCTGACGTCAATGTCCGGAAAAAACTGTCGGAGTTATCGCCGGCAGTCGTTTATTTTCGGCTCGATGGTGATGGGATTAGCCGGCGGGTTGTACGTGCATTATACCGGATTTGTCAGTCCGCAA
>JAFGIF010000003.1 GCA_016929755.1 Deltaproteobacteria bacterium
GATTTGAAAGACGATTCTTTTGCTGAGCGAGATTTTTTAGATTCAATTGATATTTTAAACACACAGCTCAACAAATATAATGCATTTCTTGCAGATCGCATGAAAGATGCCGGTTATTTTCGATCGATCAAGAGCGGATTGTCATTTGTGGATATTTCAAACTCATTAAATAAACTGAAGAATATCGAATTAAACGAAATTGAATCCATTGTGAAGATGACTTATCTGAGCAAGAACAAGGACGTTCTCTTAAAGAAGTATGAATACCGTATTGAAAACATCGAAAAACAGATGAAGAAAAAGGCCGGCGAAGCCGAGATCGCCAAGGAGTTGCTGGCATCAGTCTGGGATAAAGAAAAAAACAGGTATCCTGCTGGGATTGAAAAATCTGCACAATCATCAACACAGATGCTCCTGGATTCTTCAATGCTGGAGAAGCTTGCCGAAAAGGAATATATTTCCTTTTTAATTAAGCGGGTTCTTGATTCGGAAGTAGAGGCTAGCTCGCTCGAAATTGACCGGGAATATTTAGGAGAAGATCTTAAAAAGCTGTTGGAAGAGGGTGATAATCCGGTCTTTTCGATTGATTTTGTGCAGCAAAGACTGAATGAAATAAAAAATGAAATTGTAACGCTGGGCGAACAGGCCAATACTCTCAACCAGGAATTCCTGCAACAAAAATTTACCAGTATAATAAAGATATTAAAGCAGCCTGAGCCATATACCAAATATACGAAAAATCCAATGCTGGTTCTGGCTCTAAGCTTTATTGTCGGTTTAATATTAGCAATATTCCTTGTCTTTCTTGTGGAGTTCTTCTCCTCCTATAGAAGGCAGGCCGGTCGCGTAAGCCCGAAAGATTAAAATATAGAGAGTTAACAAAGGAGTTGGTCGTGGACTATTCAATAAGCCCTGAGGGCAAGAGATTCAAATTACCCCAGGAAGATGATTATCGAGCAGAGCTTGAGAGGCTTAAAGTTTTAGCCTCGGAACATAAATCACAGGGCCGGGAAATCGTCGTGGTAATGGGCCTGGGGTTTGTGGGGGCTGTCATGGCTGCCGTGGTTGCCGACAGCACCGACCCCAAGACCGGTGATCCTCAGAAGTTCGTTATCGGAATGCAGCGGCCAAGCACGCGCAGTTTCTGGAAAATCCCTTTGCTCAACAGCGGTGTCTCTCCAGTAAAGGCCGAGGACCCCGAGGTGGATGTCCTGATTCAGAGATGTGTAAAGGAAAGGAAAAGTCTCGTAGCAACCTATACCTATGACGCCCTTGCCCTTGCGGATGTTGTGATTGTGGATGTGCAGTGTGATTTTCTGAAGCAGGACCTGGGCAACTGCAAAACCGGGCGGGCCGAGATAAAAGCCCTGGAGGATTCCATCAAGATCATAGCCGAAAAAATTTCCCCGGAGTGCCTGGTGCTGATAGAAACCACGGTTCCGCCGGGAACCACCGAATACATCGCCTACCCGGTAATGAACAAGGCCTTTGAGACGCGGGGAATAAAAACCGAACCACTACTGGCCCACAGCTACGAGCGGGTTATGCCAGGCAGAGACTACGTGAAATCGATCCGCGATTTCTGGCGTGTTTGCAGCGGCATCAATGACGAGAGCCGGGAGCGGGTGAGCAAATTCCTGTCGGAAGTTTTAAATGTAGAAGAATATCCGCTCACCGTACTCGACAGGCCGATCGAGAGTGAAACCGCCAAGATTGTGGAAAACAGTTACCGGGCCACCATCCTGGCCTTTATGGATGAATGGAGTAATTTTTGTGAACAAAACGGGGTTGATTTGATCAAGGTTATGCAGGCCATTAAAGTGAGGCCGACACATAATAATATGATTTTCCCCGGTCCTGGTATAGGCGGTTACTGTCTGCCCAAGGATGGCGGGCTGGGAGTATGGGCTTACCGGCACCTCATGGGGTTTGAGGATGATAATTTCACGATCACCCCGCAGGCGATTAATATCAATGACACCAGAGCCCTGCATGCTGTGCAGCTTATCAGGGATGCCCTGCGTAATATGGGCAAGATTGTGGCTGCTACAGACGTAACGGTGCTCGGTGCATCATACAGAGAGGATGTCGGCGATACCCGGTACAGTGGATCGGAGCTCTTGGTGCGCAAGCTGGCTGAAATGGGGGCGGATATAAGAGTGCACGATCCGTATGTCGAGCACTGGTGGGAATTCGAGATCCAGGACACCTACCCTGCGGTCGGTGCCAGCCTGGCACGGTTTTTCAGGAACCAGGAGGGTTTGAAGGCTCTGAGAGTTCAAAAGAACCTCGCCGAAACCCTTAAAGGATCTGATGCTGTTGTGCTGGCTGTTCGCCACAAGGAATACCTTAATATGGATCCGGATGATTTGATTGAGATGATCGGAAACCCGGCTGCAATCATTGATTGTTTCGGCATTTTGAATGATGAGCAGATAAAGAGATATTTTGAATTAGGCTGTGAGGTAAAAGGACTTGGAAGAGGGCATATCCAGAGAATCAAAGAGGAAGTGCGCTCGTCCGGATAAAAATGGTTGCCGTGTAATCTGTGAAATCCGTGCCAAAAGTAACCAAGTGGGTCTGACAATACTACCGGGTTGATATCTATCCAATGGCGTTATACAATGTATAACAAACAGGAAGGTACGCCATGCTTGCGATTCGATTAGACAAGGAAACAGAACAGAATTTGGATCTGCTTGC
>JAFGIF010000022.1 GCA_016929755.1 Deltaproteobacteria bacterium
GTCTTTCAGGTAGTGGCTTCTCAGGCAGCTAACGCACATATTACCCTCAAAAAGGAATTAGGCAACAAAGATGCGAAAATAAAAGCACAGGCCATGGAACAGGTACTCATTAGTCTGTTGATGAATGCCATTTCGGCATCATCTTCCGGCGGTGAAGTGCTGCTTAAAACAGCCAGGGATGAAAGGAAAATCGTATTTTCAGTAATTGATCATGGCATTGGTATGGATGAAAAACAGCAACACAAAATTTTTGAGCCATTCTATACTGCCTGGCCATCGAAAACCGGAATGGGCCTTGGCCTGGCCTTTGCGAATGATATTGTCAATTCGATGGGTGGCTCTGTAGAGGTGAACTCAGCGTCCGGCAAAGGCACAACAGTTACTGTTTCAATTCCTGAGGATAATGGACAGGCATGACACATAAGATTTTAATTGTTGAAGATGATCCGGTATTCCGGAACTACCTCTATCAGGTTCTCAAGTATGATTTTACAGTAACGGCTGTTCCCGGTCCATTGGAAGCCCTTGAAGCTCTGGGAAATGATTCTTTCCCGGTGATGATAACAGATCTAAGAATGCCTGATATGGATGGAAAGACACTGGTCGAGAAGGTTCACAAAGAACTTGATCCCAATATCATCGTAATTGTGATTACAGCTTTTGAGGACGATTGGCCCATAGACAGTGCTATGACCTGCAGTGTATTCAGATATTTGCGCAAAGGTGCTTTTTTGCCCAGTGAACTGAAACAAAATGTTGAAAAGGCCTTTGAGGTAAGAGGTTCAATCGTTTCTCTTCAGAAATTCAAAAAGCGGGCAGATGCATCCGAGATAATTTACAAAGACATATGTAGCAAAACTTCCGACTCGCTTTTTTTCTGCGATGTCAATCTGAAGCCCATTACCCTTAACAGGGCTTTTGAAGAACTGTGCGGTTATACGATTAATGAACTAAAAGATTCTACATTATTGGATATCATACATCAGGATGATAAAGAGGTGGTTCTTAAAGCATTGGATGCTCAATTAAAAGGTGATCCACCCGCTTTGATCAAGGTGAATATCCAGACCAAAGATGGTTGTGGTGTCTACGTGGAATTCTGGGCTCGCCTTATCAATGATTTCCAGGGACTTGCGCATGCCATTTTCGGAATCGTACGTCCTGTTTCTCTGGGGAAAGGCAGCCAAGGCCGATACGGCAAAAATCACAGTGATCTTGAAAATCTTATTGAGATGCTAAAAGATCAGATTAAGCAACATCTTGATATAATTAAAAGATTAACTATGCATACAAGCGACATCATTATCAGGTTAAATGGCGATTTCACCTGCATGTATGCCAATGATGAATTCGAGAGGGTTCTGGGATTTACCCCTGCTGAAACAGAACAGCAACCAATTCCATGGAAAACTTTGCTTCACCCGGATGATCGTCCGCTAATGGAAAAATGGCAAGATGCACTTAGAAAAAGGCAATCATCAGTAGTTACAGAGGTCAGGGTTTTTAATAAACTAAAATATTTACTGTATCTCTTCTGTCGGGCATTTATCGACTACAATCCCGATGGATCTCTTAAATATATAGAGATATTTGCTGAAGATATAACCCAGAGGAAGATTGCCGAGATTGAATTGCGCAAGGCCAACCGAAAAATCCAGGAATTCAATGATCGAATTACAAACGGGGTCGGAAAGAAAATTCAGGAGTTGAAAAACTCTGCGGAACGCTATCGCAGGATAGTTGAAGAATCCAGCGATGTGATATTTAGTCTGGATGAAGCCGGCATTGTTATTTATATGAACAAGCGAGGGCTTCAATCCTTTGGCATGACTTCTTCGGAAATATATGGCAGGCCTTTCCATGAATTTATTGTAGATAAGATTTCACATGGTAAAATAATAGAACTGAAAGATTCATTGCAAGGTATAAACAGAACAACCTCACTGGATGTACCGGTTGAAACCGTAGTTGGGAAAAAAACATGGAGAATAAGCCTGAAACGAATAGTTGATAATCGCCAGGAACATAATGTTTGTGTGGCCCGGGATATCAGTGATGAAACCACCAAAAATAAACGTCTGCAACTTTTGGCCAACATTGAACATTACAGCGCTGATGCCATTATCGGCCTTGACACCAACAAGAACATTATATCCTGGAATCAAGGGGCCTGCATGATGTTTGGTTGGAGCGAAAAAGATGTCCTCGGAAAACCGCTGTTAGTGATTATTCCCGAGAATCAGATCCAAGAATCACAGCAGATCCTGGATAGAGTCGTCAGCACAGGCTTTGTGAAGGATATCGAGACAACGAGAAAGACGAAGTCGGGTCTTATCCTGGATGTTTTGCTCACAGTAACTGCGATTAAAGATGAGCAGGGCACTATCTTTGGGTTTTCTTCAATCATCAGGGATATTACTGCTCAGAAGAAGATGGAGTCTGCCTTGATTCAGACCGAAAGACTCGCTGCAACCGGCAAACTGGCCGCAAGTATTGCCCATGAGATAAACAATCCCTTGTATGGAATTCGCAGTTGTCTCAATCATGTTCTGAACGCCGGAGATGATGGTTTTGACAGGCAGTTTGTCAGACTGGCAGTCAAAGAAACAGATCGAATAGCAGACCTGATACGTAATATGAAGACCTTTTATATGTCCAGTGATGGCAAAGCACGGGAAATCGATATCAATGAGCTACTCAAGGAAACCTTTATGCTTAACCGGAAATATCTGGAGGATAACAGGGTAAAACTGAAATTCACAAAGAGCAATGACGTTAAAATCGAGTGCATTCCTGACCAGATAAAACAGGTGGTCATCAATCTTATTGCCAATGCGGTTGAAGCCATGCCAAGCGGAGGAGTGCTCAGTGTAGAGACAAAAGCTTTTCCGAACGCGGATAATATCGATATCGTATTTGCCGATACAGGGGTGGGTATTGCTAAAGAAGATCTATCTCATATTTTTGATATGTTTTATACCAAGAAGCCGAAAGTCAAAGGTGTCGGGCTGGGCCTTTCCGTGAGCTACGGGATTGTCAAATACCATGGCGGAACAATTGATGTAAAAAGCGACGAGGGAAAAGGTTCGCGTTTTACTTTAACGCTGCCTGTGAAAAGTCATGGGGCCAGACAGTTATATCTCGATCTGAAATAGTATGTCGCAAAACCTTACTACCGGATTTGTCAGTATTATCGGAAGACCCAATGTGGGCAAGTCAACGTTTCTCAACTATGTGTTGGGTTCAAAATTGGCAATCACTACCTCCAAGCCACAGACAACAAGAGATCGTATCCTGGGAATCTGGAATGATACCGAAACTCAGATTATTTTTCTTGATACCCCGGGGATACACCCATCGGACAAGACTTTTAACAAATATATGGTGAACAAGGCAATTTCAACGCTATCCGATGCGGACCTGATTTTGCTGATGACCGACCCA
>JAFGIF010000164.1 GCA_016929755.1 Deltaproteobacteria bacterium
GATAAAGCCCGGCAGCAATGGATGATTGATATGAAAACATAATGGTAAAAGTTGTAGAACCACCCTGGCGCCATCCGGATCATTTTCGAGCATGATACTCTGCTTATAGCGGTTATATGATTGAAAAGATCTGTGATTGCTGATGAGCCTGGATTCAAAATCTTTCATGCTAAAACGTATCGCCCTATTTCGCTGCTGACTTTAACCGCAAAAACAGGCCGATACCAAAAAGTATCATCACAAAACACAGAATCTGACCCATAGAAAATGATCCAAGCACAAATCCCAATTGGGGATCAGGTTCTCTGAAGAACTCCAGAATAAATCTGAATATTCCGTAGAGCAGGAGAAAAAGAGCCATAAGGTATCCATGAGTTCGAATACGTGTGCTCAAAACATACATGATAAGGAAGATGACAAGCCCTTCCAGAAATGCCTCGTAAAGCTGGGAAGGATGGCGCGGGTCCGGCCCTCCCCCCGGGAAAATCATACCCCAGGGCACATCGGTCACCCTGCCGTAGAGCTCTGCATTAATGAAGTTTCCGATCCGGCCGAAAAACAGTCCGGGAGGTGCAGCTATTGCTCCCAGGTCAGCCGCTAACCAGAACGATATTTTCCTCTGCACGGTAAATAGCCAACCGGCAAGGCATACCCCTATCAGGCCGCCGTGAAACGACATGCCACCCTGCCATACAGCGAATATTCCCAGAGGGTTATGCAGGTAAAAACTAAAATTGTAAAACAGACAGTATCCGAGGCGAGCCCCGATGATAAGGCCGAGAATACAATAGGCCAGACCATCTTCAACATCTTGACGGGTCAGATCTTCCTTCCTGAGGCGAATAATCCTTAAGATAACGAAATAAGCTACAACAAACCCGATAACATACATCAATCCGTACCATCTGATCTGGATAGGACCCAGATGCAGCAGTACCGGATCGATCTGAGGATAGTTCATGAGATTAGTGATTCTCACAGCGGGAACGGCAAAGTCAAGTTTAATCACATATTACGGCTACATAGGCCGGCTTTTTTCTGAGATATACGCGGGATAGCGCTTTCTTACCGGATACAAAACAATCCGTTTTAATATTACAATACATCTAACGGACATCTTTTTAATAAAAACATTTTATAATGTCTGGCTTATATTGTTGTTTTAAAGCCTTGCCCGGTCTTGACTTAATCATATCGAATTGATATTATTATTTATTCGAAAGGAATTAATCATGTTCAAGGTTGGTGATATTGTTGTTTATCCAGCACATGGAGTTGCCGAAGTAGAATCAATCGAAGATCGCGAAATTTCGGGAAATTCGATCTCTTTCTTCATGCTGAAAGTTCTCGATTCTGAAATGACCGTCATGGTACCAGTGGCAAATGCCAATAATGTGGGTATCCGCCCTTTGCTTGATGAAAAGGGTATTCAAGAAGTTCTGGACATTTTACACCAACGGGATATACCCATCGACAATCAAACCTGGAACCGCCGTTATCGTGAATATATGGAAAAAATAAAGAGCGGTTCAGCCTTTGAAATTGCCGAGGTTCTCAGAGACCTGAATATCCTTAAACGGGGGAAAGAACTCTCCTTTGGCGAGAGAAAGATGTATGACACTGCCAAGAACCTTTTACTCAACGAATTCTCAATTTCAAAGGGTAAGAACAAAGCAGAAGTTGAAAGAATATTCCTTGAAGCCATGGGCCGCAGCGAGCCCGGCTAATGAAAAAGTAAAAGGATATAATAATGAAATGGTTCATGCGCATTGTCATTGTCCTGGTGGTTTTCTACGGTTCATTCAGCTACGCCACTATCTATATGGGTGGCGGCATCTGGGTGATCGTTCTGCCGCTGATTGCCGAATCATGTCTTGTTTCAATTTTTTTAAGTGAAGCGAGAGGATTCAAGCTTCAGCCGATGGCATATGTCGGCGGGCTGCTCGGGACTATCTTGGGGCTGGTTATCGGAAGTCTCCTGGGCTATGTCCTACTCAAGCTCGAAGGCGGCATCTTCCTGTTTATACTTCTTAATACGTTATTTGCCTATCTTGGATATACGATCGGGGTGCCGTGGGGCAAACAGATCGGGGAACTGCCGGCCTTCAAACAGAAATTCCGGGGCGAACCCTGCAACCAGAAATTACTGGATACCAGCGTCATTATTGACGGAAGACTGCCCGACATCTGTGAAGCCGGATTCATCACTGACACCCTGGTTGTCCCCCAGTTCATTCTGAACGAGTTGCAGCATATCGCTGATTCGTCTGACAACCTGAAACGTGCACGAGGCAGGCGTGGTCTGGATGTCCTCAACAGGCTGCAAAAGAGCCCGCATGTGAGCGTAGAAATCACAGATAAGGATTATCCGAAAATCAAAGAGGTGGATTCGAAGCTGATCGCACTGGGCAAGGACATCGAAGCGGACATTCTGACAAACGACTTTAATCTTAACAAGGTCGCTCAGATTCAGGGTATTACCGTTCTGAATATCAATCAGCTGGCAAATGCAGTCAAACCCATTGTTCTACCGGGTGAAAGCATCAATGTGATCATCACAAAACAGGGCAAAGAAAAAGGGCAAGGAGTCGCATATCTTGACGACGGAACAATGGTGGTGGTTGAACAGGGAGAAAATCTCGTAAATGAGAGCCTTGACGTGGTTGTTACATCCATCCTGCAGACGCCTGCCGGCCGTATGATATTCGCAGCACCCAAGGATAGTGAAAGCTAGTGTCGTCATAGTCGCCGCCGGAAGTGGAAGGCGCGTCGGACAGAAAAAACAATTCATAGCACTGCGAGGAATCCCCGTCCTGAAACGCTCTGTGAGCGTCTTTGATAA
>JAFGIF010000165.1 GCA_016929755.1 Deltaproteobacteria bacterium
CATGTTGATTCCATTAAAGGCCTTGCGTTTATTGATAGAGTGATAAACGTGGATCAAAGTCCAATAGGTAGAACTCCCCGTTCGAATCCAGCCACCTATACCGGCTTATTCACATATATTCGTGAATTGTTCAGTTTGCTTCCCGACTCAAAAATGAGAGGGTACAAACCGGGAAGGTTCAGTTTTAATGTAAAAGGCGGCAGATGTGAGGCATGTCAGGGAGGAGGGTTGATCAAAATTGAAATGCATTTTCTGCCCGATGTCTATGTAGTATGCGACCAGTGTCAAGGAAAACGTTTCAATGATGAAACCCTGGAAATTCGTTATAAGGGGAAAACAATCGCAGATGTTCTGGATATGACCGTTAGAGAGGCTTTTTCTCTGTTTGAAGCAGTTCCAAGAATACGTCGTAAGCTCCAAACCCTTTTCGATGTTGGTATGGATTACATCAAACTGGGTCAAAGCGCTACAACTCTTTCTGGGGGTGAAGCACAGCGGACCAAGCTTTCGCGCGAACTTTCAAAGCGTTCAACCGGGAGGACCCTTTACATTCTGGATGAACCGACGACCGGTCTGCACTTTGATGACATCAACAAGTTGCTGCGTGTTCTGCATCGGCTTGTGGATGAAGGCAACACAGTGATCGTAATCGAACATAATATGGATGTAATCAAGTCAGCCGATTATATAATAGATTTAGGACCCGAAGGAGGATCCGATGGGGGCAGGGTAGTGGTCTCCGGAACCCCTGAAGAAGTAGCCCGGACCCAGGAATCATATACCGGCAATTTCCTGCAAAATCACCTCAGACATTAAAACCCGCCTCCTGTTCTTGCACAATTCAACCGATTCTTACTCATTACCTCTTTATCTTTCCAGGCAGAATATACACATACGGTTTATGTAGAATCCGATTGTGTATAAATCGATCTACCTTACGAAAAGCCAGATAAATTCTCCAGATCATGGCATCTTCACGGTAGTAGGCGCGAACTTCTTTGAGTGTTATCGGACTAACCGAGAACTCTTTTGCTTCCCGGGAAAAAAAGGTGTTTGCAGTATCGATAAGCAATGGAATGTACCCCGGCCTCTGCTCTTTATAAAAATTAGCTATGAGATCAACCACTACCAGATGAAAATCATAATAACGCGTCATTACATCTTCCAGGAAAAGCCATTTAACCAGCCATACCAGGAAAGACGGTGCACTCCTCAGGAAAAGCTCAGGATTAAGCTGTTCCACACCATTCTTTTTGTACAGAGGTGTGCTCGTATCAATATAGTACAGTTCGATATTCTGTCCGGCCAGATTTTTACCGGAAGTATAGTCTTTAACGGCCCAGTTGGATATCTGACCATCGATTCCAATCTCTATGCCTGTAGATTTTTTATTGAACGCCCAGACCTTCTTAAACTCCCTGAGTACTGCCAGCATCAAAGATTTCATAGATTCTTGATCAAGGCTATGCAGGAGGGAATTACAAATGGATTCTTTGGGAAGTTTGCGCTGAACGTTGTAGATTATCAGATTGCCTTTTTCGGGAGCAATGCGTACAGACGTAAATTCCGGAACATGGATGCCCACTTCATCATTGAGCAAGTAGTTATATTCCTGATAGATCTGTTCATACTGATCCATCTCCTGTTGGGTGTGGAAAATGGGCATGCGTTTATAGGCAAGCCCTCTTTGGGTTTCTTGGTCAATCTCAAAAATGGTGCTCATTTCACCATATCCGAGAATTTTAGCCGGGATAGTGTTTTTTTGGGGATATCTGGGATCAAGCCCTTTTTCGAATCGTTTAAGCAAATCATGATCGATCTGTTTTTTCAGCATGTCTTCTGCCTCCTCTTCATTGCAATTGGCATCATCAGTTCGAAATGATACATAGATATAATATTTCCAGGTTGTTACAGTTACAGCTTAAAATATCTCCTTCCAATGTCCCATAAAAATCTTTTAGTACTTTATATCGAGATAACAATTCAATTGAATCAAAGCCACAACAAAGATGAAACAGCTAATCGATCAGTGGTATATCTAGCATGGGCCATGATTTGATGTCAACTTACAATAGATTGATTCTATTATAATTTGCACATGGTGATGTGTGCGTGCAGTATAAGGATAATTGACTTGACATGTCTTAAACTTGTAATATAAGTGATCACCTACATATCAATAAGTTACAAGGGGGAACAATTACACATGGCAGTCAGTATCAGATTGACCCGCGGAGGCGCAAAAAAGAAACCTTTCTATCGAGTTATTGTTGCCGACTCTCGCTCAAAGCGCGATGGAAAATTTATTGAGATAGTCGGTCATTTCGATCCAAAAAACAGACCTGAAAGCATTGAGCTGAAAATGGATAGAATAAAAGAATGGATGAAACAGGGAAGCCGCATGTCTCCTGCAGTGAAAAAGCTTGTTCAAGACAAAGGTTATTCAATCTAATTTATTACTAATAAAATTGGGATGGGATTAACGATGAGAGAACTAATTGAGTACATTGCTAAGGCTTTAGTGGACAATCCTGAAGAAGTAGCTGTAAATGAAGTTGTAGGTGAAGTGACATCTGTTATTGAACTCAGGGTTGCGAAGTCCGACTTGGGTAAGGTGATCGGGAAAGAGGGACGAACTGCGCGAGCCATGAGGACATTGCTTACCGCAGCCTCTACGAAAATTAATAAGAGGGCCGTGCTGGAAATCATTGAATAGTATTCATGAAACATGATCTCATAGAGATCGCCAGAATCAAAGGGCCTCATGGTCTGCGAGGAAAAATTCGGTTAATCCCCTATGGGGATTCATTCGATCAGTTTAGACAATATTCCCACCTGATAATCGGGCCATATGGAAATCCAATTAAAATGATTGGTTGCAACTCTAAAAAAGGACAATACATAGTAGAGCTTGATGGCATCACCGATATATCGCAAGTCGAAAAACTAAAAGGCGAGATGGTTTATGTAAAACGGGAATGGTTGCCCGAACTGAAGGAAGACGAATATTACTGGTCAGACCTGCTCGGTTTGCAAGTTATGGACACGCAAGGAAGACTTCTGGGAGAAATAGTGCGCATTTTTTCAACCGGAAGTAATGATGTTTATGTTGTTGATCAGTATAAACAGCACTTTATCCCAGCCACATTGGATGTGATCAAAGAAATATCCATGGAAAAACGTATTATTGTAATAGACACATCCCTGTTGGAAGGGCTTATCGACTAAGTCGGCTAATACTGTGGTTATCAATATTATCACGTTATTTCCAAATATGTTCCGAGGTGTTTTCGAAGAAAGTATCGTATACAGGGCAACTCAAAAAAATCTCATTGAGATCCGCCTGATTGATCTAAGAACCTATGGACTAGGGACGCATAAGGTTGTTGATGACACACCTTATGGAGGTGGAGGTGGAATGATACTGAAGCCGGAGCCCATTGCCAACGCTCTCGAAGATCTTTGTAAACCGGGTTTTGTGATTCTCACATCACCCCGGGGTAAATCATTTACGCAAGATACTGCATTAGCTTTAAGCGAGAAACCTGAGATTACAATCATCTGCGGACATTACGAAGGTATTGATGAACGGGTCAGAACACTGTTTGTTGACGAGGAACTCTCTATCGGAGATTATGTGCTGACAGGAGGGGAAATTCCTTCGATGGTGATGATCGATACAATTGTACGCTTGATACCAGGTGTCCTGGGACGGGATACTATTGAGACCGGAGACTCACATTATGATGGCCTGCTTGAACACCCCCAGTATACCAGGCCCCAAGAATTTAAAGGATTGAACGTACCGGAAATCCTGCTTTCCGGCAACCATCTCAAGATAAATCGCTGGCGACGAAAAATGGCTTTAAAAAAAACCAAGGAGCAAAGACCTGACCTTTTTAAAGCTTTGAACCTCAGTCAAGAGGACATTGGTTTGCTCGAAGGAGAGGATTAGCCTTGCATCTTGCGCTAGTGCACTGGCCGTGTCTTGATAAAAATGGGCAGGAGATTACCACGGCCATCACAAATCTTGATCTGCATGATTTAGCAAGAGTGGGCTTGACATATGGTATCGATACGCTCTATATCGTTCATCCATACCAGAGCCAGTTGGACTTTGCGAAAAAGATTGTTGATCACTGGCTCAAAGGATTCGGGGGAGTGTACAATCCCGTGCGGAAACGAGCGTTTGAGCTCATCCGGCTGGTAAGGGACTTGGACGAGGTAAGAGAGAATACAGGAGCATTCATGATCGGAACCACAGCGAGAGAGTATGAAAATGCTATTAGCTTCAATGAAGTAAAAAATATTGCGCACAAGCAAGATGTGTGCTTATTGTTCGGCACTGGTTGGGGACTCGCTCCCAGGATTTTTGCACAATTTGATGCAGTGACTGAACCTATTACAGGTGTAGCTGAGTATAATCATATCTCTGTTCGCAGTGCTGTGGCCATCATAATCGACAGGCTCATAGGGAGGTAGCATATGAACTATATGGATACGTTCGAGAAACAACAGATGAAGGAAGATTTACCGGAGATACGAATAGGCGACAAAGTTCGAGTTTCCATCAAAATTATCGAAGGAGACAGACAGCGAACGCAGGTATATGAAGGTGTCGTGATAGCCCGTCATCGAGGTAATAGCCGTGAAACAATTACGGTCCGCAAACAATCCTATGGCGTTGGTGTTGAAAGAGTATTCCCGGTACATTCTCCCAATGTAGAAAAAATTGAAGTAGTAAGCCATGCCAAGGTTCGTCGGGCAAAGTTGTATTATTTGAGAGAACGAAGAGGAAAGGCAGCTCGACTCAAAGAAATACGCAGATAGAATGTCTCTCGAGGAATCATTGATCAGTCGAGGGCAATGGCCCCTTTGCGGAGTTGACGAAGCTGGCAGAGGTCCTTTGGCAGGGCCGGTAGTTGCCGCAGCCGTAATCATTGAACCGGAATCGTCGATTCGATCACTGGTTAAGGACTCAAAACAACTCAGCGCAACGATGCGAAAATTTCTTTATGAGCTTATTATATCATCTGGTGAGGTCATAATCGGCGTGGCATTTGAAGATCCTTCTACGATCGACCGGGTTAATATTCTTCAGGCGACACTGAAGGCCATGCAGAAGTCGTTCCTCCAGTTAACAAGCATTCCTGTCTGTGCCTTAATTGACGGCAACATCTCTCCCTCTCTGCCATGTGAATGTATTCCCGTTGTCCGAGGAGATCAGAGTGAACCTTCGATATCCGCAGCCAGTATCGTAGCCAAAGTAACCCGCGACGAGTATATGCTGGAGATGGATAAACAATATCCCGGATATGGTTTTGCCAGACATAAAGGATATCCAACCCGGGCTCATTATGATGCTATCAGGACTTTAGGACCATGTCCTATACATAGAAGGAGTTTCAAGGGTGTGGTTGAAATCAACCAGGACCAAAGGTAGCCAGGGAGAACAAATAGCCCGGCGCTATCTGAGGAAGAAAGGGTTCAAGGTTCTTGAAATGAACTTTCATGCACGCTTTGCTGAAATCGATATAATTGCCCTTGATAAAAAAACCCTGGTTTTCATTGAAGTTAAATCCGCGCAAAGTGAAAGGTTCGGCAATCCGCTGGGTTGGATTCCCGCATGGAAGCAGAACAAGATAATTCGGGCATCCCAACTGTATCTTAACAAGAAGGGACTTCACGGGAAACCACTGAGGTTTGATGTAGTAGCCATAAATCCGGACAAGAGAATCAACCATATTCAAGATGCATTCAGACCAAGAGGTGAATTTTTTGTGTGACCAGAATCTCGGACGCCTTGCCAAATGGTTGAGGATTATGGGATTTGATGCTGAGTTTATGCCATTTTGGGACAGGGCGAAAATGCGTTCAGCAACCTCTTGCGGTCGCGTAGTGTTAACCAGACGTAAAAAAATGGTTGATCAAAAAGGGTTTTATGTCGTAGATGATGACAATATTATGAATCAGCTGCAAAGCATTGAGAAACGCTTTCATCTCAGAAGCAAGCGCCGCCCCTTCAGCCGATGCTGCATATGCAACATAGAACTTGTCTCAGTAGAACATCAGGAAGTCCACGACCTGGTCCCGGAGTATGTATATTCAACCCAAGAAACATTTGCAAAATGCCCCTCCTGCCGCAAGATTTACTGGAAAGGAACTCATATAGCGAAGAGTATTGATTTCATCAATCGCATAGGTGGCAAACAATGACAAAACAGGAAATCGAAGAAAACATTCTTGCCCTGGTAAAAGGCAAGCGCAAAGTTTTGATTATTACCCATGAAAATCCTGATCCCGACAGCATCGCTGCAGCCTTTGGGCTGAAATATCTCTTCCGTAAAACCATGGGAATTTCATCGATCATTGCCTATAGTGGAATTATCGGCAGAGCGGAAAACAAAAGCATGGTTAAGCTCCTCGACATCGACATGGTGCCACTCCAGTCGATTACACCGCGCAACTACTCGGTAATTGCACTGGTTGACTGCCAGCCCCATACCGGAAATGTCAATCTGCCCAAAGGAGTCAATCCAACTATCGTTATCGACCACCATCCTTTACGGAAATCTTCCTCCAAGGCTGATTATGTTGATGTTCGCCGTGACATAGGAAGTACTTCAACAATTATCACTCAATATATCCGCCAGATGGGAATCCCGGTTGATAAACAAGTCGCCACTGCATTATTTTATGGAATCAAGTCGGATACCCGTGATCTGGGCCGGCAATCAACAGATGCGGACATCAGGGCATCAGTCTTTCTCTTCCCCTACACGCTGCAGAAGAAACTCTCGCGAATCGAACACCCAAAGATGCCGAGAGAATATTTCATCGAACTGTTTTCCGTATTAAAAAACGCCAGAATATATGGCGATGCAGTTGTGGCACGCATCGAGATGATTAAATGGCCTGAAATGATCGGGGAGTTTGCCGATGCTCTCATCCAGCTTCAAGGGGTGAGGTGGTGCATGTGTTATGGACATCACAACGGGTTCCTGCTGTTTTCGATCCGTACCACCCGCGCAAGTTTTATGGCCGGTGTGTTGGCACACAAAATTTGTCTTGGAATCGGCAAGGGTGGCGGGCATGAAACCTTTGCTGCCGGAAAGATTGATCTGGCACAGGCCCTGAAAAGTGTCAAAGATCCGGAGGATATCCTTTTAAAAAGATTCTTGAAAGAGGTCAATTCAAAGGACGCCAAACCATTGATGCTGATACAGGAAAAGGTTGCTGTGGATCCATCAGTATCAATCAATGGCAATATTTAACAACTTGGCTGCATATCCAACCATCTGCATATCTTCGTCCTGAGAGACTTTTTCTATACCTTCTTCCCTGTGCATACAGCCGGATCTCACGATTCCTGCTATCTCCCACGCATATGGATGAAAATCAAATCGCTTGCGATGAAGATAATTTGCCAGTGCGTTCAAAAGACAATTGGTTGAATTGGGGTCGGTATCATCCGGTTTGACCCATCCCAGTTTTTTAATGGTATCTAGGATAAGTCCTTCATCATACTCGAAAAAGGCCAGGGGATGAATATTGATCGGCCAGCGACTTTTCTCGATTGAAAGGTCGACATCATGCAGGAAATAGGGTTGTAATTCTTTTCCCACAAGCGAAAGCAGGGGATCTCTGATTGTCCTGTGGGTTATGCGTTGCAGCCTGGGATTGGTCTGCATTATGGCTGAACTGAGAGGAGCTTGACCAGGTGACCAGCCAAAGGCTACAAGTGGAATTTCAAGAGCAAGGGCAGTTTTTAGAATAATGCCTTTAACCATTCCAATACAGGTGGTACAGATAGAACTGGCACGGTCCAGCGTCTTAGGGCTGTAAAACTCTTTTTGGGCAGCTATGTGAAATGCCTTTTGCATCAGGTCGAAGGGTGGTTTAACAATTATATTTGTAGCACCGAGCGTATCCGTCATCTGGTTGATATTATACTTTGCCTGATCGGAGATAAATCCATTATCAAAAACGAGAGATAACACCTTAAGATCATAGTGTTTTCTCAATAAATAAAGGGTATAGGTCGAATCTTTACCGCCGCTGTAGGCAAGGATTACATCAAAATCGCGATTGCTTTTTTTCTCAGCCAGCAAGCTCTCAAATCGTTTCAGGTAGTCTTGTTTTTCATCTTCGCCCGGCATTTGGGTATGACTGCAGTAATTACAGACACCATTTTGATCGAATGAAATACCCGGAAAAGTTTGCGGAAGTACACAACGAGAACAAATAATCATTTCTTTAAGGCCTCCTTGTCAATTTTGCCGGAAGATTTTTTTGGCATAGATTTTACAATATGCCAGTATTTCGGATGCTTATGTACAGATAAACGTTGTTTGGTATATGTCTTGACATCTTCCAGATCGAAGGTTTTAGGATCAATAGGTACGATAAATGCCTCAGGCACCTCATATAAAAAATCATCCGGTCTCCCAATCACAGCAGTTTCATGCACCAGTTTTGACTCGATCAGGACATCTTCGATTTCTTTGGGAGAAATCCTTTCACCGCCTACTTTTAACATCTCTTTTTTTCTACCCGTGGTATAAAAATATCCCTCTTCATCCTTATATCCGATGTCTCCTGTTATCAGGCCCCAGGGCTTGATAACCTTTCCGGTTTCCTGTTCGTCACCCCAGTAACCTTGCATAATATTGGGTCCCGTAGCGCAGATATTCCCTTCCACACCAGGAGGAAGTTCTTTTCCATGCTCATCTTTTATACTTATGGAGACATCGGGAATTGGGATTCCGATTGATCCAAGCTTATCCTTGAGACGACCTGGTGGCACATAGGTAAGGCGAGGAGAAGCCTCGGTTGCTCCATACATTATATACAGATCGGTTCCCTGCAAGACTTCCATCAATCTTGCGGTCAGTGCCGGTGCCATGGATCCTCCAGCCTGAGTTACATAGCGTAGTGTAGGGATTCTGGTCTTTGGAAAAATCGATCTGTTCAGCAGAATTGCAAATGTCGAAGGAACACCGGCGAACCCGGAAACCTCTTTATTCTGCATTTCATCAACAACTACATTCGGGAATGCAAACCTGTTATTGATGACCAGAGAACCACCTACTTTAAAATGGGGGTTCAACAGACTCTTTCCATACACATAGTAAAATGGGAGAACAACCATGATTCTGTCAGCAGACGTGATGCCAAGATATGAAATGATGGAAGATGTATTAGAGCTGATGTTTCGATTAGACAGCATGACCCCTTTCGGTTTACCGGTACTGCCCGAAGTATAGACAATTGAAACCAGTTCATTGTCCTTGATCTCAATCGCAGGATCCGTTGCAGGCAGTTGATTTGCTTTATCCCATTCAATATACCTTCCATTCGGATTGGCAAATTCCATCGCTGGTGTGATAATCATGGGAATTGAGATACCATCCAGTCTGCGGGCACTGGCTTTAGAAAATATCCCTATCCTTGGTTTACAATCGTTTATAAAGTATGAAACTTCTGACTGGGTAGATTTATCCGGAACTTCGACGACAACTCCGCCTGCCTTGATAATAGCATAATAGCTGATTATTGATGCAATCGAGTTTTCCATGGCCATCAGCACTCTATCGCTTTTTTTCAGTCCCTCCTCTTTCAGTAGATTGGCCAGTCTGTTGGCTGCCTGTACTATTTCAGCATAGGTTGCACTTTCTTCTCCGTGGAAAACGGCTTTTTTATCGGGGAATCTTTCGGCAGAATGATCAAGAAAGTGGTGGACAAGCTCGTCCATCAGTCAATCCCTTTTTGGCGTAAAAAAGATACTATATTTTGAATCGTTTCCAGATTTTCCGGAATTAGTTCTTCATCTTCGATTTGGATACTATATGTTGCCTCTAAAAATTCTACCAACTCCAGGACTCCGGTAGAGTCCATGATTCCAGCTTCTATAAGCGATTCTTCAGGATCAATTTTTGTATCAGATCGACCCATGACAAAGTTTTCCTTAATGAACTCAATTATCGTTTCTTGAATATTCGACATCTATCCTCCCTCGAGCTTGAATGGTTACCTGAAAAGCTTATCGGCATCCTAGCCAGCATTTTTTAAACATGCAATCGAAAATCGCATCCCATCTTATGGAATTTTATTCCGGAATTCTCATATAAAAGTGTAATTGACTAATATGAATATCCTATAGTAGGTAATTTATGGAGGTGTATTAATGTCTTTAACCTATAAAGATGCTGGCGTTGATATCGACAAACAGAATCTTCTGATTGAATCGATCAAACCTGTAATCAAAAAAACATTCCGGCCCGAGGTTTACAGTGAATTAGGCGGATTTGCCGGCCTTTTTCGACTTGATACAAGCACATACAATGATCCGGTTCTTGTTTCATCAACTGATGGAGTAGGGACAAAGCTCAAGATCGCATCTATGGCCGACAATCACGATGGCATTGGTATAGATCTGGTTGCCATGGTGGTCAATGATCTTATTGTTGAAGGGGCTCATCCGCTTTTCTTCCTTGATTATATAGCAATGGGCAAATTGCATGTAGAAAGAGCCAAGACAGTAATATCCAGTATTGCTCAAGGATGTATCGAAGCAGGCTGCGCTCTTATCGGTGGAGAGACAGCCGAGATGCCAGGGATGTATAAAGAAGACGAATACGATTTGGTCGGTTTTGGAGTAGGTGTTGTTGAGAGTGATAAGATAATCGATGGAACACAGATTTCCAGTGGTGACGTTATCCTTGGTCTCCACTCGAGCGGCATCCACAGCAATGGTTTCTCTCTTGTAAGAAAAGTGCTCTTTGATAAGGCACAGATGAAAATCGATGGCTACGTAGAAGACCTGGGTCAGCCTTTAGCTGAATCATTACTGACTCCAACCCGTATCTATGTGAAGAGCATATTGAATGTCCTTAGAGATTTCCAAATAAAAGGAATCGTGCATATTACCGGCGGAGGCTTTATTGACAACATCCCCAGAATTCTCTCCGACAGGTCAACTGCTGTTATTAAGACAAAATCGTGGGAAATTCCACCAATATTCAAATTGCTGCAGAACGTAGGAGAAATCGATGATTCAGAGATGTACCGAACCTTTAACATGGGAATCGGCATGACTCTGATCGTCTCACAAAATGACGCGGATGATATATTGCTCAGGCTGAAAGGACTTAAAGAAAAAGCTGAAATCATCGGGCAGATTGAGAAACGAAAGAAAGATGGAAAGACGGTAATTCTGGAGGATCTATGATCCGCCTGGGTATTCTTGTATCCGGAAGTGGCTCAAATCTGCAAGCAATCATGGATTCATGTGTTTGTGGTGATATTGATGGAATGGTCGCTGTCGTTATCAGTAATGTTGAAGAAGCATATGCCCTGAAACGTGCAGAAAATTATGATATTCCGACCAAGGTAATATCTCATGAACATTATCCCGACAGGGTGAATTTCGATATGCAACTTGTTAAAACATTGAAAGAATTTGACGTTGGACTGGTGGTACTCGCCGGATTCATGCGTATCCTCACCCCTGAATTCCTGAAACATTTTCCAGGGAGAATAATGAACATTCATCCGGCGCTTCTGCCCTCTTTTCCAGGTCTGGAAGTTCGGCAGAAAGCAATTGATCACGGAGTAAAATTATCCGGAT
The DNA here is from genome assembly GCA_016929755.1 of Deltaproteobacteria bacterium. Lineage (GTDB taxonomy): Bacteria > Desulfobacterota > Desulfomonilia > UBA1062 > UBA1062 > JAFGIF01. The sequence goes on from JAFGIF010000165.1 coordinate 11,630, forward strand.
GCAGCGTGCATTTCGTTGATGATGGTGTTGATACCGGGCCGATTATAATTCAGGCCGCAGTACCTGTTTATCCTGACGATTCGAAAGAAGAACTGAAGGACAGAATACTGGCGCTGGAACACAAAATCTACCCCAGGGCGATACAATTATTTGCTCAAGGCAGACTCGATATTGTTGAAAGAAAGGTCTTTATCCGTGATCAGGTTAAGGAAAAGACTGCCTACATGGTTAATCCTCCATTAGAGGACTGATAAGACCACATACGGATAAACCGATTGTATTTACCGTGATAAAATTACTGGTAAAAACATACCAGGGTGTGTAAACTGTTTTAATTGAAATATATTGCAGTAACGGGAGGTCATAGTAGAAAAACAGCAACCATATTATGTGAGTTGCGGATTATTCCTGCAAAGCATCGATAATGCCAAAATCCACACCATATGGCCATAATAGCCGGTTATTGAAGAAATCAGATTGGGAAATCATGTATAATAAAATGAACGAAAACGGAATCACACTGATGGAACTTATCGTGGTCATGCTTGTTGTGGCTGTACTGGCAGTTCTTGCGCTGCCGGCTCTCGGAATATATTCTTCCAGACACACCATGCAATATCAAACAGACGAACTATCCGGTGTTCTGGCAATGGCACGCCTCAAGGCAATTGACCAGGGTTTTACCTGGAGAGTCTTGTTCTATCCTGACCAGCGATCATATCTGATGTTTTGCGACCGGGATAATGACAACGCTAAAGACCCTGATGAAGAACAGATCGGTCCTTATTGTTTGTTCAAAGACATTGAATTTGGATCTTCTGCATTGACCGGTCCAAATAAAACATCCATGCCATCAGATGGTGTAAGCCTTGTTGGCAACAACGTAAGTTTTTCAGCAATGGGGAGTTGCAATGCCGGAACTATCTACCTGAAATCTATCGATACTTCTGTAGCGTTGCGAATCTTACCTTCATCTGGTTCTCCTCAACTCTGGATATATAAAAATCAGTGGCGGGAATGGAAATGAAAAAAGGATTCAGCCTGATTGAAGTACTTATCGCTGTCCTGATTTTCTCGATATTCACAGTGGCGATTTCCCGCCTTTATGTAGTCTCCAGCAAATCGAATGCATATGTGGAAAATCACACTTTTGCAACAGCACTTGCCAATTCCAAACTAAGACAACTCAAGCAACTGGATACAAATGACCCGGAGTTGGCGCTTACATGGCATAATGACAAACAGACAATAGGGCAGGGCAACTATAATTACTATCGGTTCTGGTCTGTTGCGCTATCCTCAGACATACTGGAGATCTCAGTCTATGTTACTTGGGATTTAAAACAAGACAATGACGATCTTATTTTTAATTCAGCCATGTCACTCAAGGCAGGAAAATCTCCATACGTGGAGTTGAAAGCATGTATTCCCAACGGAGTCCTTCCCTGAGCATGATTTGTCCGGAACCTGTTTAAGGTCATTGACAACCCGGTGCACAGCAGGTACATCATATATTCTATAATAGCATGAAAGGAGTCTACATGTCCTGGGATCCAAATAATCAGGGAGGTTTTACGGAAGACACCAAAAATGTTGCTGACATTATCCGGCAAGCCACAAAGGGATTTAAAAACAGACGTGGAGGGGATAAAAGCTTTTTTGGAATTATAGTAATAGCCCTTTTGATCATCGTCGGGGTCTATACCGCTGCCTATACAATTCCTGCTGGCCATCGGGGAGTCGTGCTTCGATTTGGGAAATATATTAAAACAAACATGCCTGGATTGCATTTTAAGATTCCATTCGGGGTTGACGACGTCACGAAAGTTCATACCGACAAGGTAGACACCGAGTCCTTTGGTTTTACAAGTGTTAAGCCCGGGATACGAAGCCGTTTTGAAAAGGATCCCCAGAGTCAGCGTGAATCATTGATGCTTACCGGAGATCTGAACGTTATCGATGTAGAATGGATCGTACAGTTTCGCAGAAGAGATCCGAAAAAATTTCTTTTCAATATTAACAATCCAATACAAACCCTGCGGGATATCAGTGAATCAGCCATCCGCAGAATCGTAGGAGATTGGACATTCGACTATGTCCTGCAGAACAGGGAAGAGGTCAACCGGATTTTTAAAGAAGAACTCCAGCAGACCCTCGATCAGTACGACAGCGGAATTTATATAGTGAATGTCAGGCTGCAGAATGTTGTACCTCCTGATGAAGTAAAGGGAGCCTTTAACGAGGTAAACGAGGCCCAGCAGGAAAAAGAGCGTCTCATCAACCAGGCCCAGGAGACATACAACAAAGAGATTCCAAAGGCCAGGGGTGAGGCTGAAAGACTTATAAATAAATCCCGCGGATACGCACTTGAACGCGTGAATCGAGCCAAAGGCGAAACGGCCAGATTTGTCGATGTCCTCAAGGAATACCGCAGTGCAAAGGAAGTGACAAAGCGCAGAATGTACCTGGAAACCTATCAGGAAATCATACCCAAGGCCAAACAGGTTTATATTATTGACAGCCAGCAGCAAACCATTCTGCCATTGCTCGAGTTGGATAAGATCAGGGAAAACGGTGGAGGTGCGAAATGAACTCGTCAAGGTCAATGGTAATTATAATAATCGTTGTTCTGGGATTTATAATATTATCCAGCTCATTGTACAAGGTCAACGAATGGGACCAGGTAGTGATTACTCAATTCGGCAAGCCGGTCGGAGATCCTATCACCGATGCAGGGCTCAGATTCAAGATGCCCTTTATCCAGGAACTGCATCGATATGATAAACGGATCCTCAGATGGGATGGCGATCCCAAAGAAATTCCCACCAGGGATAAACGTTTCATATGGGTTGATGTGACTGCACGATGGCGCATTGTTGACGCATTGAAATTCCTTCAGGTAATCGGCACATATGAGCAAGCCTATGCCAAACTTGATGACACTATTGACTCAGTGGTGAAAGATTTCGTATCAGCCAATCCACTGGTCGAACTGGTGAGAACTTCAAGTGTGATGGAGGTGGCTCCTGAAGTGGAGGGCTACTCATCAATCGATTTCGACGATAAAGCTGCAGTGGCAGATATTGTTCTGGGCAGGGAAAGTATCATGAACGCAATTCTGGCTGAGGCCTCGAAAGCCATGCCTGAATTCGGCATGGAGCTTGTAGATGTTAGGATCAAGCGTATTAATTACGTGGAGCAGGTCCGCCAGAAAGTATACGAACGAATGATTTCCGAGCGCAAACGCAAAGCCGCCCAGTTCAGGTCGGAAGGAGAGGGTAAAAAAGCCGGGATTCTGGGGCAAATGGAAAAAGAATTGAAATCAATCACCTCCGGGGCCTTTAAAACAGCTGAAGAAATTCGTGGTAAGGCTGATGCCGAGGCTACCAAGATCTACGGTGAGGCTTATAATCAGGATCCTGATTTTTATGCCTTTTATAAGACCCTTAACACATATAAAGAAGCAACTTTTGAAAACTCCATAGTAGTTCTGGGATCCGATTCAGACTACTACCGGTATTTAAAGAATATTCCCAAATAAAATACTTAA
>JAFGIF010000166.1 GCA_016929755.1 Deltaproteobacteria bacterium
CACCGGACAGAATAAACGTAAGAACTCCGTCCATGAGAAAAACCGACCGGGAATAGCCGATAAAGCGATGGAGATAAAGAATGACGGTCATAACCAGCAGCGTCGACAAGAGCGAAGCCTGGAGAAGATTCCCCAGGTCCCGGAGGCTCGTGAACCGCCACATGCCGCGGTAGAGACCGAAACAAAAAAAGATAAACAGCTTAAGGGGGATCAGCCAGAGCAGGGTCGTCTGTATCTGTTGGATCTGCGGCTGGCTCAACGAAAACTCAAAACGACCAAGATATGCCAGCAGAAGAGCCATCGCGAAAATGGCGATATCACAGAGGATCATTATATAAAATTTAGGGTTCTTTAATTGTTGATGCATGGTTACAGAACTTTCGGGACGAAATTATACCAGGAGTCGACCAACATCCGGCATTGGCGTCAATAATCGCTATTTTCAGCTCTTTCCAAGCGAGTATCAAGACGCCACAAAACGGACATCATTCCCAAAATCACAAAGAATATAACCCAGTATGGGCCGAATAGGACGTCTGCAAAAACCCCCTGAATCAGAAATGAAATCAAAAGAGATAATATGCATAACGCCCAGCTCCTGATGAATGTACTGCCGCCATTTCTGGCTAACTTTAACCCCATGTAAATGAATGTAGAAACAATGGCCAGAAACAATGCAAGCCCCCCTATACCTGTCCTGACAGCCATATCGATAAAAATGTTGTGAGGGGTCTGATAATATGAGGGTTTGTACTTATCGGGAGTTTTGCTTAATACATCATCAAACCCGGAAACAAATGAATCTTCCGAATAGAGACTCATTCCAAACCCATACCCAATAAAGGGTTTCCTTTCGATCATTCGACTATAGACATACCACAACTGTGTTCTGTCATCAGCCTTGATCTTTTGGAGCAAACCGTCATAACCAACGCGCGAGTGAAACGGCATGAATCCTACAGTAATTGCTAGTAATGACAAAACTACTATCAATACTTTCAACTTTCTCATCAGCAAAATCGATACCGCAACTACCATGGCTAAAAGAATACCCACTGTTTGAGTTAAAAGTGAGCCAATCAATGTTGTAATGACACAAGTAATCAAAAATGTGACCCTCAATGGCTTATTTTCAAAAAACAAAGCGTTTATAGAAAAAAGAAATGCAGGCACAGTAATCATCCCTACGTTGTTGACCGCGGCGACACCGGGAAGACCAAAACGCATGTTGAAACTATAATCCAAGGTAACATAATAATAGAAAATACCGAATACGGAAAAAAAGAAAGATGAAATAATTACGCTCCAAATCAATATTTTTAAATGCCGCGGAGAATAAATAAAATTAATCAGAAGGTAAAAAAGAACCAGATATTTCAGCAAATGGGCATAGAAATCGTGGAAACTATTTTGGGGATTAATGGCAAAAAACAGGTTCCCCAATACCCACCCTGAAAAAAGAACAAAAAGTATGGTCAGCGGAGAACGGAAAGAAAATGAAATGTTATTACCAACAACAAGGAAAATGACAATTAAAATCGATGAATAAAAGCTTATTTCTTTGATGGCCGTCGTATGAGGATAAGGATTAAGAAAAACATAGATAATGATCAACGCAGGCACAAGACGTTTCAGAAAGTACATTATACTATCCCACGCCATGTCTTGTCCCACACATGTTCGGCTAACTTCCTTCAAAATAAACGATATTCGTCTCAAAACAATACTCTGTTACATATTGACGTCATATAAAAAATTCAAAACCTATTGGATAGGTCAAATCGATCTCATTCCCTATGTGATCAAGAACCTCATCTGCTTTTTGCTAAGGCAAATATAACCCGGTATGAATAGTTGTTTTCGAAGCATGATATGGGAACGGGTGTATCATGACTTATGGGAATATCTGATACATCACCCGGGATAGAAACCAGCGAACCGAAAACAAGCCTTTTCAGAAATTCCCTTCCCTTCAGTGTCCGAGGCATTAAATTGAACTTCACGACCATTTTTTTGATCAATGATAACACTTTTCCTTTTGCTGTGCTCGTATCCACGGGAGTAGACCCAAAGCAAGCCACATCGAATTCATATTTCTCGAATAGTTTCGATATCTCCGGTGGGGTAAAGTATGAATAACTGTAAGGGCTCGGATGAAAATCCGGTAAACTGCTGTTGGGAAGACAGATAAGCACCTCCCCATTAAATTTAAGAATTCTTTTACACTCAGAAATGAATTTATCCGGTTCATGCAAATAATAGATGGCTTCGAAAAGTATTACGACATCAAATACTCCGTCGCGAAAAGGAAGAAAATGTCCGTCAAGACGGCATAAAGGTATTTTTTTACCATACTGCGATCGAGCAATATTAAGCAAACTACAATCATAGTCACCGCCGATAACAAATCGAGCTTCTCGCCCTAGATAATTTAATCCCTGTCCGGCTCCGCATGCAACTTCAAGAACTGATTTCCCCTCACAGAGCTGACTTCCGAAATAATAGCGGGTAAGCATGCGTCGAAGTTGCTCATTCGATGCTTTGCTACCAGGGATTTCGGTCAAAAGACTATAATCAACCAAAATATCAACCAATTATAAAATGAGACCCTTTAGGTCCTCAGTTTGATCAATCGTCTGCATGCCTCTTCAAGAACCTCATCATCCTTGGCAAAACAAAAACGGCCCAAAGTCTCCCCGCCTCCATTTTGAAAGAAGGCTTCACCGGGGACACAGGCAATTTTTGTTTCATAAAGAAGCGTCATGGCTTTATCTTTGCCAGTGGCACCGGATACGCCGGAGATATCAGCGAGCACATAATATGCGCCTTGGGGAATATACGGCTCAAGACCCGCCCGTGAAAGAGCATCGCATATTTTGTCTCTTTTTCGCTCATAATCCCTGGCAAGATTCTCATAATACTCACCACCGATATTCAAGAGGCCCTCCGCAACCCCCATCTGGAGAGGCGCCGGCGCGCATACATAGATCAGATCGTTAAAATAACCGATTGTCTCCGCCCATTCTGCATCACAGATACAATAGCCGACACGCCACCCCGTAATACTGTATGTCTTTGAAACACCGGAGATCGTAATCGTGCGATTTTTCATCCCCGGCAACGTGGCAGGCGCTATATGGCGCAACCCATCGTAAATGAAATGCTCGTAGATTTCATCGGTAATCACGAAAAGATCATGTTCCGAAGCGAACGTGGCAATCATATCAAGTTCATTACTGCTGAATACTTTACCCGATGGATTCGATGGAGTGCTCACCAAGATAGCCCGGGTTTTCCCTGTTCGTTTTTTCTCAAGGTCCTCGTAGGAAAATTTCCATTCCGGCGGGTCCGTCTTGATATAGACGGGCACTGCCTGCGTTGTCTCCATCGTGCTGATGTGATACCCATAAAAAGGCTCGAAAACGATAACCTCATCACCTGGATTTAACAGGGCAAGGCATGTGCATAACAAGGCACCGGTCGCTCCCGCGCTTACTATGACTTCCCGCTCGGAATCCACCTTCATGCCGGTAAAGCGTTCCTGCTTGGCTGCAATTGCGGAGCGAAGTTCCGCCAAACCGTCATACCGTGTATAGGTATTAATTCCATTCTCCATTGCGGCATGGGCTCCCTGGCGCACTATAATCGGGATTTCCGTATCACACACGCCCTGAGATAAGTTGATACCGTCCACGCGGTCACATTCAATGGACATGGAGCGGATCTCAGACTGAGCGACCAACTCCCGTCTCTTGCTCACTTTCAACGACATTATCCAGCCTCATTTATCAAAGAATTCTTTTCGAAAACGCTCATTTCCTTCTGTAAAATTCCCGTACGGTGGAAATAACATAATCAACTTCTTCATCCGTTATCTCAACATTCATCGGCAGAGAGCACACCTCCCTGCTCAGAGCCTCAGTCTCTGGAAATCCTTTATCCTCCAATTGTAACGCCTCGTGTTTATAGTAAGGCTTTCTGAACTGAGTCAACACTTCTACACCGTTTTTCTCTAAGTACTCTGAAAACTCGCTCCCTTGTTTCGACCGGATGGTGTAATTCTGATATACATGATCGAATCCGGGTCGGTCGTAATGCGGCAACATCAAATCGGTAAGATCGGACAAACCTTGTCGATATCTTTCCGCAATCTTCTTTCTTTTTATGATCCATCCGGGAAGATATCTCAGTTTGATATCCAAAAAAGCCGCCTGCATGTTATCAAGCAGGCAGGTAAATCCATGGCCGTGATACTCTCCAGTTTCACGGTCTTCGCCGTTATAACGCATTCTCCGGGCAAAGAGAGCTACTTTCGGATCATTTGTCGTAATCGCGCCACCGTCACCGTATCCGCCCAGAATCTTAAAGGGATAAAAACTCCAGCAACCGGTAAGTCCCCACGCACCAGCCATTACTTTGCCAATACCCGGCTTTTTATTTTTATTACTTGATCCATCATTCTCTATACTCGAACCCAAACTCTGACAAGCATCCTCAACAATTACAAGATTATGCTTATTGGCAATCTCCATTACTCGCGGCATATCAGCCATATACCCGCTCAGGTGAACGGGTATGATTGCTTTCGTATTTTCCGTAAGAGCTTCCTCTATAAGATCAACATTAATATTAAAATCTTTGCCGACATCGACCAACACAGGTTTAGCCCCCACATTTACCACCGCCGACGCTGTCGCAACAAACGTATGTGCCGGTACAATCACTTCATCCCCGGGTCCGACCCCGGCAGCCCTCAGTGACATGTGTAACGCGTCATAGCCGCTGTTGAGACCTACCGCGTACTTTGTCCCCACAAACCGAGCCAGATTTTCCTCAAAACTTTTAAGGTGACCCCGATCAATCAGGTCACCCTTTTCCATGACATCAAAATAGGCGGCATCAAGTTCATCTTTTATCATTCGGTAAACTTTAGCCGGTTCCACAAACTTTACATTACGAACCATTTTTTATCATCGCCCCCCGTACTATCGGACATTTCATCAGCTGATAGTGCAAAACTGATATCTAATCTTTTAAAACCCGATTGACCGCTTCAACGATATCCTCAGCGGAGGGATAGTAGACCTCTTCCAAAACACTGCTGGCGGGCGCCGGGCAATCGGGAAGAGCCACCCGGTAAATCGGTGCCTTTAAAGCGTTAAAAGCTTCCCCAGCAACCAAAGCGGCAATTTCGGCGGATACGCCGAATGATCGCCATCCCACATCCGTAACAACAAGCCGACCTGTCTTTCTTACTGAAGCCAGTATCAATGCCTTGTCGATGGGCTTTATGGTTCTCAGGTCAATAACCTCGGCAGCCACTCCACCGGTTTCGAGTATTTCAGCGGCCTTCATCGCTTCGTGAACCATGAGCGAAATAGCCACAATCGTTACATCGTTTCCCACTCTGCGTACACAGCCTTTCCCGATCTCCACACAATATATTTCTTCCGGGACCGGTCCCTCAATGCTGTAAAGCAATCGTTCATCTACAAAAACAACGGGATTCGGATCCTGTATCGCGGCAACCATAAGGCCCTTAGCATCATAGGCAGTTGCCGGCATGACCACTTTCAAGCCGGGCACATGCGCAAAAATACCGTGCAGCGCCTGAGAATGCTGGGCAGCCTGTTCGCCACGTCTGTTGATAATTCCCCAGAATACTACCGGAACCGATGCACGACCGCCGTTCATATAATACCAGTTCGCCGCTTCGTTCATGATGGGATCGAGTGCGAAGAACATGAAATCCATCCGGGGATGGACGACAACCGGCTTCATTCCGGCAATTGCGGCCCCAACGGCGGCCCCGGTAACGGCATTTTCTGACACGGGAGTATCGATGATCCTCTTATCTCCAAACAGAGCCAACAGATCCTGAGCCGTATTGCCCACATACCACGGACTTTTCACTCCCTGTCCGATGAGAATGACAGATCGATCCGCCTCCATCATCTGGCGGAGCGCTTCGTTGATGGCTAGACTATATTGGAGTTTTCTATGCGAAGACATATTTCGTCAGATCCTCCTGTCTCGGACTAGGGCTTTTTCTCGCGAAAGCCTGAGCTTCCCGGACTTCGTCCGTCACTTCTTCCTTGATGTGTTGTATTCTGCCGGAATCGAGCAATTGGCGTTCCATTACATGTCGTTCAAACCTCGTGATCGGATCCTTCTCCATCCAGAGCGCGATTTCATCCTGCGGCCTTATATCGGTATGAGATCCTTGAATATTATCATCTGGGCCGACATGCCCGCGATAGCGGTACGTCTTAAACTCCATAAACACCGGCCCTTCCCCCGCCCTACAGGTCTCAACGGCCTCCCGACTCGCCTCATAGACTTGCATCACATCGTTGCCGTCCTCGGAATATATCTCGATTCCATAGGGTTCTGCAATCTTGCTGATAGGCTGATCAACCCGGCATTCCTTAATGGGCATGTGGGTGGCATAAAGATTGTTTTCACAAGCAAAAATCAGGGGAAGATTCTTCAAGGCGGCAAAGTTGAGAGATTCATAGAGAACACCTTCTCCGGTAGCACCATCGCCGAAAAAGCTCACCGCCACCCGACCGTCTCCTCGAATCACCGATGCCAAGGCAGCACCAAGAGCAAGAGAAATAGTACCGGCAACAATCGGAGCCGCTCCCATCATACCCACATCGGTATCGATCAGATGCATCGATCCGCCCCTTCCACGGGAACATCCCGCCGCACGGCAATAGATCTCTGCAACCATCTCCTTCATAGAACCACCCTTGGCCAAAAAATGACCGTGCGATCGATGATTACCAAAGATGTAATCTTCCTTGGAAAGGGCCGCACAGAGACCGACGGCAACCGCCTCTTCACCGCTATAAAGATGGCAGGGCGTTTTGACCTCTCGATTCAGGATGTGTTCAACGAAGCTCTCTTCGCACACACGGATTCGCAACATCATCCGGTACAGGTATTCCAATAAATCCTTCGGATAATTCATTATTATGTCCTCTTTAGAATAACGGCAAGCGTATCAAGTATTATTCTGAGATCCTTGGCAAAGGACCGTTCCCGCACATATTTCAACTGCAGGCGAATTTTCTCCGGCCTGATCTTTTCCATGTAATCTCTATCAGGGTCATCACTGCCTTTTAACAACGACCCCTCGTCGGGATTCCATAGAGAGGCCCAATCAGTTATTCCGGGACGCACAGACAGAATCACCTTTTCCTCCTCCGTGTACATATCAGTAAATTTCTTCACCTCCGGCCGGGGGCCGACGAAACTCATATCACCTCGAAGGACATTTATCAACTGTGGCAGTTCATCCAATTTGTACTTACGTAACAGCCTTCCGAACTTCGTAACCCGTGGATCGTCATCTGACGTGGAAGAGGCTCCCAGTTTTTCCGCGTCCACTACCATCGTCCGGAATTTGAAGATGCGGAAAGGTTCACCATTAAGACCTATGCGTATCCCTTTATAAAAGATAGGTCCGGAATCTTTTCTTTTTATGATTAAAGCTATCGTAAATAGAAGCGGCAGCAACAACGTCAATCCGGCAAAGGCTGCGAAAAAATCAAAAATTCGTTTAAACATTTAAAAGCACCGCTTACGGAACTGCCGAAATGAATATGTAATTTCAGTCATAGTTCGTCAGATTCTTCCTGCAATCTTATCCTTCATATAGCCTAAGTATTCATAAATAAATGTATCACTCTTAAGAAGATTCACCGGACTCAGTAACATGATGCCTCTATCTTCATAATTTTTCACCAGATGATCTGTCGGTGCCGGCACCGGATTCATTCCCATTTTCTTGAATAGAGCAACGGCCCGGTTCATATGACTTGCCGAGGTAACCAAAATAAAGGGATCGCTTTTAACAATCGGTTTTATGAATCTTGCTTCATCATAAGTACTCATAGAATCAGATTCAAGAATTGTTTCACTTTCCTTAACCCCTAATTCTATAGCAAGCTCTAACATTTTCTCAGCATCAGGAATTCCAACGATACCTGGACCGCCGGATAGAATCAATTTTGCGTAAGGATATTTATTCTTTAGGGCGATCCCTTCTATAAGACGATATAGTTGCTCACGAGAAAACTGACTTATCAAAGAAAGTTCGTTGTCGGGCTTATGCCCCCCGGCCAGAACAACGATATAAAATATATTGCCAGTAAAATTTTCATATTCAAACGAGCGATATTGTCTCTCGAGATTTCCTAATAATATGTTCGGAATAAGTGGCAAACTAAAAATAATCAAGACAGACAGCCCTATAGTCACCAGTATCTTACCGGATCTCTGCTTTGAAGGCATCCACAGAAAAACAAGACCGAAAAGTATAATTATTATAGATAAAGGGAGTGGGAAGAAACATGAAATGAATAGATTTTTTATAAATAGATACATTGCATAACCCATTATCCTCTGGGATTCGACAAAACGAATACTACCTGCCACGCCTGCCACTTTATGAAAGGCAATTTCAAAATCATCGAGTCGATTGCTTCTAACATAGTCAGCAAGTATGTAAATCCTGACATATTTCTGAAAGGGACGGCCATAAGCGAGGTCAAATGGAAACAGCCGAGCACATCCACATCGTAGAAATATTCTTTTGCGTTTTCTATATCGCTTTTCCTCAGAATGTGCTCCACTTCCCATTCAGTTCTTATTTCAGGAGTCTTTTTTCTATAGTAATGAATGATGGGATTATGCCTTAGCGTCTCAGTGCATATGCATTTCCCATCCGGTTTCAGCACTCGAGATATTTCAGCATAGGCTTTTGACAGGTTAAGATGATGCAGAGCGCCATACTCTGAAACAACATCAAAAAAATTATCTTCAAATTCCAGAGCCTCGGCATCCATAACCATGAACGATGTAACTTTGTCGCAGCCCTCCCTGGCAGCTCTGCTCGTACAATTATTGACGGATACTTCAGATAAATCAATGCCGAACACAGATTCGGCTCCACAACTAGCTATAATAAAACTGTCATCGCCATTTCCGCAGCAATAATCCAAGACCCTCTTCCCTCTGCAATTTTCGGAAAACCACTGAATTACTGCCTGTCGACTTTGTCGCTCTACAGAATAATATTTCATGTTCGCCCATAATGAATCCTCTTTAATAACTTCTTCAAGTTCAGGCGACCATCTTTGTCCAGATTTTCCAACCCTAAGAACATTGTGAAATTTTTTTTCTATTTCTTTTCTGGTCTCACTCAAGACAATATTCCCCCTCAATTTTCGAGAAACGCATCAATCACCTCTTTGACTATTACCTTTTCGTCATACTCCCTTTTAACTTTTACTCTTGAATATTGGCCAAATTGATCTCTTTTACCGTCGTCCAGCATCAATTCCTCTATTGCATCCGCCAGAGCCCGCGCATTTTTTATAGGAACCAGATATCCGTTTTTGCCATTCTCTACCGGTGATCTACAATCTTCGCTATCTGCAGCAATAACCGGTTTCCCCATAGCCATGGGTTCTGTCAACGCACGGGGATAACCACCTTCACGGTAATAGGAAGGCAGAACAGCCAAATCCGAAATGGCATAAAGATCTTTTACATCCTTTCTGAAGCCTACCCACTTAAAATTAGCCGCACTGTCGCTTTCTCTAAGATAGCCTGCTGGGACTGCGTCCGGACTGGTTGTTTCCTCGGGTCCAACAAGAATAAATTTAACATTAGGCAACTTTTCCGCCAAAATTTTCGAAGCCATTATAAACTCCCCCACTCCTTTTGCCCATATCATGCGCCCCACCATGATTACCATTTTATCTTGACCGTTCAGATCCAAATCTTCCCTCAGTTCGGCTAATCGATCTTTCGGCAGTGTATATGGTCGATATTCATCCGCGTTAACATAATTTTTGGTCAGAATAGTTTTATGTCTGGGCACCGTTCTATGGGCAATGAAATAATTATAGTCGTTAATATTGGTAAACCAAACTTTAGTGCTTAACCGGAATGATATTGAATAAAGACTTAACAGCAATATTCTCAATATATTACCTGTAACGCCATTATTTTCAATAAAGGCTGTCCCTCTGCCCCAAACGGAGCATAAACTTTTTTCTATTCCCGCTAACCGTGCCGCTATTGTACCGTATATATTGGGCTTAGTTGATATATTTACGACCGTATCTATCTTTAATTGTTTAAAAAGTCGATAAAGCGAAAACATGTACTTCATATCCTCAAGAGGATCGATATGTCTATCCATTCTTAACGGTATTTGATGAACGCCCCACGAGCGAATTATTTCAGAATAATACCCACCGGTATTTTCTCCATATTCCTCACTGATTACATATACTTCTGATTGCTTCCTGTTTCGTAAATCATCAATAATTCCTTTACAAAACAATACGACCGATAGATCGTCGGGACATACGACAGCAATTCTTTTCATGATTTAACTCCCCAAAGAAAATGTTCAAACAAAACGCGATATACACTATAGTAACCCGATCTGCTTGAAATATTATTATTCCAATCAAGGCGGTTTCTTTGTCAACCATAAATATCCCCCGCCTTCACTCGAGTCCATAAATTGACGGCATTGATATCCAAGTTGTCCTAAGCGAGCTAAAAGCTGCTGCCGAGGCCCTCGATGATATTCCAGCCTGATATCTTCTATACGGTCAAAAGCAGAGTCCTCTGAATCCAGAATGATGTCATATTCACCCCCCTCGCAATCAAGCTTAAACATGGTTGACTCAGATACATTATCCGCCAGTTCGGCTAACGTCACGGTGGAAACAAGTTGATGCCCTGATTTGTTTCTGTAATTTTCTTTTTCTATGGCATTGAATACGCTTGATTGACATGGAAACCAAACGGGGGGTGAAGGTTTTCCCACCACGGCTGCTTGATGCGGATATATAGTATCTTCATACCCATTGTTTTCAATATTTCTCTGAAGCAACTCAAAGGACTCTTCTGCCGGCTCGTACGCATGCACAATCTTTGCGCCTCCTTTAGCTGCATACAAAGCAAAAACCCCAATATTGGCACCGATATCAACAACCACACTTCCTGGAGTGATCTTGCCATAGTCACGACGACAAAAAATTAAAAAGATGGTTACAATATCAGAGTGGTCCGTTGAAAGTTGAATGGAAAGCCCGTCTCGCATTATTATCCTTCCACTCGCAGGATTCCTCCGCCTGATATAAGATAACAACATACGAAAGGGACTTAGAAACAGAACGAAGCAACGGTAAGTCGCAACAATATGACTTGGGAATTGCAACAATATAGAAAGGAGACGTTTCGGGGCTCTACCAAGTATTTTCATTGATCAATCAATCCTAATGCAATTCGCGACCAACATATATGCGAAGAAGGGTCTATTGGTAATACGACGGCCCAGATCATCCGAAATCAAACCGCTGATTTTTTCCTTCCATGGACCATATTTCATCGGAAGCAACTGCATTTTGTTGCCCAGGAATGTTGCCTTCTTTATTAAAAACTTGCCGTCCAACTCTTCTTTGAGATCAGAAAGTGTGTAATAGCGTGCTAATGCGCCGTCTGTATTATCCTGAATAAGTTGATGCATATTTTTCCCGCGAAAAATACCACCTTTTAAAAAACCATAGTAAAGCAGCCCGCGACCAAAAGTATTCCACACGCTTTGATGATATACCATAAAAGTGAGCATTCCTCCGGGCTTAAGAACCCTGTAGATTTGCTCCAATATTTTTCGGGTGTTTGCAGAATGGTGAATGACACCCCACGACCAGACAAAATCGAATGACGCGTCAGGATACTCCAAACACTCAGCATCCATTTGGCGAACCATGCCACTCCGCCCGAATATCTCCATTCTTCTTCGAGTCGCGTTGACTGCGTATTCCGTTAAATCTATTCCAGTATAAGAGCTTGCATGCGTTGATAATATTTCGGCATGCGTTCCCATACCAACCCCTATCTCAAGCACAGCCTGTGATGTAAGTTTCTCAAAATCAATAAAATTATCAAACGGGATGGATTCCCATGGAAAGGCAACTTTCACTGACCGTAAAAAACGCTGATCGATTTCGCGGTAAAACTCAGGTGAGAATTCCGGCCAGTTGATTGGTTTATCAATGAAATCGTACTTCATTGGATTTTTTTCCCACCAGTTTTTATTGGCGGTTTGCCAGGCCTCTTTCTCATGTTCGGATCTGGGCGAAATTGCCTGTTGAAATTCTTTTGCCTTATCTTTGCTGAATGGATTGTTCATGACCATCGATCTCACCTGAATAGTGGTTGCTGAGATATATTTCGTGACTTGTGGTATGTTTTAATCTTGTTTGACCTGTTGATGTCTGTTTCCCCTCTCAAGCACTAACATCGCCTCGCTAGAGAGAAACGGAACAACCATAAATGACCGAACGACCTTAAAACCAGCGGCTTCACATTCGACAACGATCTCTCTGAGTGACACCGGGCAGGGCGCGGGAACATGTTCCTTGCGGATGACTGCAAGAACAGTCTTTTTTAGCCTTTGTAATGGGCTGTCCACGCTGCAGGTAATGACCACAACCCGTTTCGCTAAAGTGGATATCTCGCGGAGGGCGGCGCGTTTGATCTTTAGCGGAACCCGATGCAGAAAACCGAGCACCACAATGCAATCAAAAGAGCCTCGCTGAAACCCCGTGGCCGTAATGTCGGCCTGTACACATTCGAGTAAGCGGTCGACAGGATACTCACCTCGGGCCAGTTCCATCATCTCCGGCGAAATATCACTTGCCACAATCTGGAAGGGAAAGGAGCATAGCAGCTTACCTAGAATTCCTGTGCCACAGGGAATATCGAGCAGTCGGTCACCGATTGACCACGGGTACCGCGAAAGTTCGCGGGCAAGGAGGCGTTGCTCCCGCCAAGTGGAGAATCGCGCCCAATTCCAGTTTTTGGTATGATAGCGCTTGTACTCAGCCGCCCGCTGCTTGGAGCGGTATGCATTTAGCGTGTCTGTTGTGTAATTTGTAGGGTGTCCCATTCAAATCACTTTTTTTAGTTCCATGGCCAATTGACGGGTGTAGTAAGGATTGACATAGGTCGCCGCAATCAGCCGCTTCAAAGGCATGGGCCAAGGAAGCAACCGTAAAGATTCTACCGCGGTATGCCAGTGCTTGAGCTGTTCTTTAATCAGAAAAAAACTGAGCAGCTTTGGCGATGATGGCACACTATTCGAATAATAGGCATCTAAAAAAGACTCCTCGGACTGGGAATCCGGCCGCAGACCCAGTAGAAATAGTCCGCTTCCCCAATAAAGAATCCGGTAGGTCATGATGAATCGTGCCAGATCCGCTTCGCGACAAGTTCGCTTCATGCGTCCCGGGTCAAGCAGGAACAGTTTATCCTTTTTATCTATCAGGACATTGCGGATATCTATTCCTTTCAGTGTCGGCACTTCCACCGTCTCAATCTCCAAGCTTGAAATGGAGTTTAATGCCTGGATAACATAGCTTGGCCTTGAACTTCTGACGCTTGCCTCAATTTCCTGACAGTACCATTCAAGTTTTGGTATGGATTCATTCACATGAAAGACCGTGTTTCGAGCGTTGCCTTGATGAAATCGCCCCAAGGCTGCGCCAAGCCGGTTCATCGCCCCCCGTAACCTGAGGCAATCCTTTTTCGAACCGAGGCGGCGACGCAGATCCATTTGTCGGAACACGGCGAAGGCATCACCTCCTTCTACCGCGTCGGTGACAATTGCATTGTAGTGTGGGAAAACCCCCCGCAATCTAATCCAGGACACATCAAGATCATCAGAATGCCACTGATCGTCGAGCGTGCGCAGACTTAGTTCCTCATCCTCGGCCATTCTACGATCAGCGGGGGATATCGGGAAAATTGACTTTGATCTTTGTCGGAGGTCCTCTTTGGGGATTTTCACAAACACACTTTGTGAACCCATGGAGGTGTTAGCCGTAACCGAGAAGACGACCGAGAAATAGTTAATTGCCAGTGGACCAACCGTGGCACTCGCCTTGTCGAAGGGCAAACCTGTTATTTTTTCTACCACCAAGCGGGCAAGGGTCTGTTGTACAATTTCGTTACCATCTTCTTCTCTCATGAACAATACCACTGTTCCGCCCACATCTGGAAATTGAGCATTAACAGCAATTTCTCAGCACCGATACCAGCATAACGATAGAACCTTTTCACCTCCGCCCCAACCACATTTTCGTCGAGTGCTCCAACCGCGCGAATACGCTCCCGGGACAGATATTCCTGCACAAGTTGTCGCCATGGTCCTCGCATCCATTCATACAAGGGAACCACAAAGCCACGCTTAGGAGCTTTCAGTACCGGCTCACTAACCCACCGACGCAGGATGTGCTTCAGAATGCGCTTGTGTTCGCCATTTGAATAAACGTACTCCATGGGGAGACTGTATGCAAATTCAGCGAGGCGATGATCCAAGAACGGATCTCGACATTCCAGCGATACTGCCATCGAAGCACGATCTACTTTGGTCAAAATATCATCACGAAGAAAGCTCTGGTAATCAGAACGCATCATCGAATCCATCATCTGAGCGCTATCGGACGAGTTGGCGCCGACCAGGCGCGACGCGAAAAAGCTAACGGCAAAAAGACCTGATAGATCTTCTCCCAGAAGTGCACTGACTTTTCGTTCAGACCATCCCTTTTCGTTCATGATGCGGAGTAGATCCGACGGGGCGCCCATACGCATAATTTCAAAGGCCTTCTCAATGGTTGAAATCAGACGAGGATTATTTCGTGAGACACCCTGTCGCGCCATGTGCATGGAAAGCAATCTTTCGTAGGGCAGCGCGGCCAAGGCTTTCGCAGCTGCCCGGCGTAGCGGCAGGGGCATTCGCAACATTTGACGATAACGTTTAGTGTAAGTTGGATAACTTTCATAACCGCAAAACTGTTCATCCCCGCCATCGGCGGAAAGCGCAACTTTAACGTACTCACGTGCAACTGCCGAAAGTACTGCCGTCGGCATACCGGATGAGTCGCCGAACGGCTCGTCATAAATGTCTGCGAACCGCCGCAGAGCACTAACAGCATCCGGTGCATCCAAGTAGCGGACTTCGTGGTGAAGGCCCAATTCGGTGGCAATCTGCGTTGCCATCGGCGCTTCGTCGTAGCGGGCATCACGAAACCCGATGGTGATATGCAGCAGGTCGGCTCCTATCCGCTTTTTCAAAATGGCGGCAAGAAAGGTGGAATCAATTCCTCCCGACAGGAAAACCCCTACCGGCACATCGGACACCAGTCGATACGCGAATGAGCTTTCGGCGAGCCGCTCCATTTCTTCAACAGCCTCATCAAAGCTGCCGGCGAAAGAGCCCCGCTGAATGATATCAAGGCTCCAGTAACGCTGCACATTAACCGAGCTGTCTGCCCCGACACGCAGAAAATGTCCGGCCGGCACACGGAAGGTGTCGGCCAGCACCGTAGCGTCATCAAGGGTGTAGCCCAGGATAAAATACTGGCCAAGTCCGTGCCGGTCGAGGCGTTTTTGATAGCCGGGATGCGCGTAGAGCGCCTTTAGTTCCGATCCGAAAATCAATGTATTCCTAGTTCTGGAATAAAAAAGCGGTTTGATGCCGGCCCTGTCACGGGCAAGGATAAGACACCGCTCGCGGGCATCCCAGACTGCAAAGGCAAACATGCCAATAAACTTTTGGAGAGCCTGCTCAATTCCCCAGCAGTGAATGGCATTGAGAACAACTTCCGTATCCGAATTTCCCTTGAAGTGGTAGCCCATGGCCTCCAAGTCCGGTCGAATTTCCCGGTAGTTGTAGACCTCGCCATTGAAAACGATAGCCAGAGATTTATCCGCCGACCACATCGGCTGATGTCCGGCAGGAGAAAGATCAATAATAGAGAGACGACGATGGCCCAAACCAACACTACCCTCGCAGAACACCCCTTCATCGTCGGGTCCCCGGTGAGCAATAGCATCCATCATAAGCTTAATATGATCCGTATCGACAGGCGTTGAGAAGCTGAGTTCACCAGCAATACCGCACATAATCAGACTCTACCTCGCACCATTTCAGTCCAGATTCCAGACAGACGGGCAACCTTGTCATCAATCAGATATTCGGCAAAAACGGTTTTTTGAGCCGCCTGCCCCAGCCGCAAGCGAAGCTCCGGGTTATCCAAGAGTTCACGCCACCGCCGCTCAATCGCATCCACATCGCCGGGCTCGACAAGAAAGCCGTTCTTCCCGTCTTTGATGGCCTCCCTCAGGCCACCCACTTTGGAAACAATAACGGGCTTCCCCAATGCCATGGTCTCAAGCACCGCACGACCAAAACCTTCCGAAAGTGAAGGATGGATCATGATGTCCATCAAAGCAACCACGTCGAGCGCATCTCTGCGCCACCCGGCAAATCGCACATAATCTTCAAGACTTTTTTCTACGGTCATTTGATCAAGTTCATCCTTGTACAAACGGTACTCATCAATGACATGATCCCCCAGCAGATAAAGTCTTACCTTAGGGAAGTCCGCAGTAAGCTTCGATAATGCTTCAAGCACAAGGTGCTGCCCCTTGGGGCGATAGAGTTGTCCAAGAACAATGACATTCATGCAGGATGAATCAATTCCCAGTCCCTCACGAAGAGCAGATTTGTCTCGCCGTTCGACCTCCTCGATGATCGATGGATCCAAGCCGATTTTAAGAATATCGAACTTTTTCCGACATGCGCGTACGAAACCCGGATACTTGTCATCCCGGTTCTGTTCACAGAAAAACAGAATCTTCGATGCGAGTATGAACGACAGTCGATCAATCACCGGATTGCTTAACTCTCCCTTAATGTACAAGAGTGACGGTACTCTGGCCAAACGAGCGGCAAGGCCGATACTCATCTCGGCACGTACGCAATTGGCATAAATGACATCGATCTGTCTCTCACGGAGGAAGCGTAGAAGTCTGAGGTTATAGTACAGAAGATCAAATGCAGATTTCGTCCTGCTCAAAATTCCGGCACGGAGTATCGCCCGACCATAACGGTCGAGCTTCCCAGGCGGTGGCATGACTACGCACTCGACACCCATCTTCCGAAATTCATCAAGTGCGATACCGTCAATAGGCGATACAACTATTGGATTAAACTTATCACGGTCGAGCCGCTCGAGGATAAGCCGTTGGGTAAGGAAGTTGCCGCCTAAGCCCATCGGATAGGGTTCGTAAAACATCACCTTTATCGGGCATTGAGATTGTCTTCTGTCTAAGCCTATTCCCATTGTCAAGACAAAAAGCAGGATTGTTTAAGGTGCATAGAGTGAGAAACCTTTCTTGTTATAGGCATTAATGGTTCTTTGTCATAATATACTTCATGGGGAGTAAGATATCCAAGAGGTTCATAGATCCTCTCCGTATTGTAAAAATGAAAATAGTTGTACAGAAGTGAAGCTGTTTCAAAAACAGTCCGGCAATCATTGAGATAGATTTCTTCATATTTAACGGTCCTCCAGGGTCATTCCACAAAGATGTTGTCGTAGACACGACCACGACCGTCCATGCTGATTTTGATTCCGGCATTCAAAAAAATGTTCGTAAATTCCTGACTCGTAAACTGTATACCCTAGTCAAAACTGCATATCTCAGGACATGCATTTTCGAGGGCTTTTTGCAGGTTATCATGCACCGTATTGCCCAGTCCAGTTTTTGGATATAGTTATTGTCTATATTTCAGCGGTGGCCGAAAGGAATATGGGTTTAGTAACAAAAACAATGGCAATAATCCAAATCCAGCGATGAACCAAATGATCACCGATCCCCAAAAAGATGCGGTTATAGGAATTAAAATTACTACAAAAAGGCTTAAAATTGTCGAATCTGTTAATTCAGGACGATGGCACCGCAATTTTTTAAACCCTCTGTACCACAAAGGCAATATGAAAAATGCTGCCACGATCACATATGGCAACATGTCTCCAATTTCACCATAGCCAGATTGAGGATCATCACCAAGTATATATTCATGAGGTACTCCTTCAGAATCTTGTATAGTTATCTCTGACAGAGTATTGCCCCGCATTCGCGCATCAAGAGCACTTACCCGCATTATAAAATTAGTGCGAAGGAGATTCCAGGAAGTATTATACGTAAAATTGCCCGGGAAGAAAAAAGCATATACAGTCACCAGTGCAAAAAAAAGGGCCGTAACTTTTATCATTTTCTGTCTTTTCCAACTATCACCGCAAATCAATAAACAGAGGATGATAACAGCAAATGCCAAAAATGCGGTTTTCGCCATCGCAAGCACGGTAAAGGCACATAAAAGTACATCACCCAATATTAGTTTACGCGTCTTGATTCTTCCGTAATGCAGTGCCAGAGCAAACATAATTATTATCACCGTGAAAACATTTGTATACAATAATCCTGACGGCCTAGATTGAAATGATTTTATAATTATGTTCTCATCTACAAACAATGTCGGGGCTGCTATATAGTTGTTAAATTCCCCCCTCAGAAAGTAAGGCCACTCCCAAAATCCTAATATCTGTAATATCATCAAGGGTATAGAAAGCAGGCTGAACAACATGACCTGTCTATAAATCAATCTTGAGTTTTGTAGTACAACAGCAGCACCAGCACCGCAATACAGGACACCAATAGAAACGTTATAGAGAGAAGCAAATATACTATCATCGCCAATGACGACGCGACCAGCTTTTGACAGTAAGATGAAACTGATCACAAATAGTATCCATCGTTTCTGCCTAAAGGTCGATAAAACGATAACTGCCGCTGCCAAGGTAGTAAACCAAAGAGTTGTCCGGCCTATAAGATGAAGCACAACTGACCATGCTTGTTGGTTTAAAGTCAAACCAATCAATATACCTGGGAATATTCCTCTTATCGACAACCACTTTATGAAGTACCCGTAATCAAGATTATGCTTTCCCTGTATTGAATGGTTCAAGGAAATACTGTTTGACTCTTGCACGTTGCTCACCACTACATGGGTTATACCTTCCCACCATATATAAATTGTTTGTGCTATTTTGGGTTGTTATTCGTGTCCTCATCAAATATCGTTGTTATATCCCGGCTTCGAATCAAAGCTGACAACCCTTTTACTGACCCTTGGACCTGGCCGACCGCGAATTCAATTGGCGCGGTCCGGAGCGTAAGAATACCGGTGGCCAGCTTTCCGATAATTCTTACCAGCAATGTCCATAAAAAAAGTGTTCTTGAAAGCTCTTGGTTGGATTCAACAAAATAGAACATCCATATTGTCTGAGTATACCCGTGGAATCTATTTTTGATTTTTGACACATAGTCTATTTCGTGTTCATGCCTGACTCTGGCGTCAGCGCAGACATATAGAGGGTATTCTCCCCCAATCGGATAGCTGAAAATGAGATCTTCAGCAATAGCCCAACGAGACGATATCTCCCGATGGAGAAACGCCTTAAGGATTTTTTGCCTCCAGATAGTCGCCCCTCCGCACAGCCATTGGACCTTCACATCCTTCGATACGTTACAATTAGAACTTGTCATTCCTGATTTTAGAACCCTGCCCGGTTCTGGTGAACCAAGAAGAAAAGCCGATTTTAACCACGAACACTGTTCCAAGGGAGCATTAACAATATTAAAGGAAACTCCGGCTGTATTCGGTTCGCACCTGTTCCAGAAATTCACTATTTTTTCAAGAGCATTGGTTTCCAGGACGATATCATCGTCAAGCAATCCGACCAGTGGTGTCCTTTTATCAAGCAAGGATATGGCCATATTTCTCTGACGGATCTGCCCTGGAGGATAACACTCATAATATTCCACTGGCAAACTATCTGAAAAACCCATTACCACGGTTTTAATACTTTTTCCTCCATCCACAACAATGAGTCGCCCGCATATTTCATTTTGTCCAGCAAGACTGTCCAGCAGGTTTTTCAACTTTTCAGGGCGATCTTTGGTTGGTATTATGAAGGCCACGTCATGGCTTGTATATTGCTTTTTGGTATCATTCATCAGTCAATATCTCTCGCAATTTTTACCCTATAAGGCTTTTCCCGTGAAATATCTCTTTCCAATTTGTCTCGCTGGTAACGCATCTGGGAATTGCGACAAATTGGAGAGCGGGTTCATATTTTCCTATTATGTTGCTCAATTTTATTTCAAAGAAGCTTGGCTTATGAGCATATTCTTTAAATGCCATTCCGGTTTCCTTTATCAGGGGAATTTGATCGGATATGTAACACAAGATCTACGTGACCTTACCCCGAAGTATGGGCCATATCGAAAGGGAGAGTTGTGCAAAAGTTTCAAGACAGGATGACCCCTTATGGCATACAATCAGGATATGGCAATTCGTTCAATTGCCGAATCTGGTGCCAGCAAGATTTGATCGTAACTCTGAGTAATTGACACTGCTGTTGGTTCATACCACGCAGTCTCTCACCAATAGTGTGGCAATAATCGCAATTCTACTTGGCAATGACTTGCTCCAAAAGCTGTCGTTGCTCGGAATCGCCTTTGATGTATGCCATTACGATCTCGGCCTCATCCGGCTCGTTAACAGACGGCAAGCTATGACTGACGGGCACCGACCGTAGCATATATCCATTTTCGATTATTCGCATTTGCTCAATGAATTCGGCCTGCTCAATAGGGGATGCAGGATGGGACGTCAACTCGAGCAAGAACTCTTTTCGAAAGGCAAGAACGCCGAGTATTTTGCGGATAAACGACCTCTGCACGTCGAAAGGACTGTAACAGGGTGTGCGCCTGAAACAATAAAGAATCCGATCATTGGGAGACACAGCGCATTTGACAAATGAATGACGATCTAAGTCGTCTTCTTCCTCGACAGGCCCGGTGGCGTTCCAAGCGTCACCCTGTGGCTCGCAAACGATTAATTTAGCTAATTGATCCAGATGGCGGGGCAACAGCAACGGTTCATCGCCCTGCAACAGCATAACGTGGGTGCAATCCATACCACTCACAGCCTCAGCAACCCGGCTGGTGCCATTGAGGTGGTGATCCGCAGTCATGATCACTTTACCGCCAAACCTGATGATTTGGTCGGCTATCTCTTGGTCGCAGGTGGCCACATACACATCCGTCAAAGCCTTGCATAACAGTGCCCGACGGCGAACATGTTCAATCATCGGCAACCCATAAAAGGGGAAAAGGATTTTACGCGGGAACCGTACGGAAGCCAAATGGGCAGGAATAACTCCGGCTATTTTGATTGGCATGTCGTTCATTATTGTGGTAACACCCCGCAGTCTACATTGATACACTGGGCGGTTATCGCGGAGGCTTCGTCGGACGCCAAAAAAACACACAGGGCTGCAACTTCAGCCGCGGTCGGCAAACGCCCAAGGGCTGCATTGTCCGTCGTGAATTTAGCCAGAAAGGCATCGATGTTGCCCTTCGCCGGCGCATAGGGACCATCCAATGCCTGTAATAATCCCTGGGTAGGTACCAGAACAGGACAGACCGCGTTTACACGAATGGATCGCTGACCGACTTCTTTTGCCAGCGCCTGAGTTAGCCCGTTCATGCCGAATTTGGAAGCGCAATACAAAGCGTTGTTTGAGCTACCGCGCTTTCCGGCGATGCTGGAGATATTGATGATAGCCCCTCCCTTCCGCATGGCATCCACGGCTGCTTTGCAACCCCAGAAGGCACCTTTCAGATTCGTTCCGATGAGATCGTCAAAAAAGGCCTCATCTATCAACTCTATTGGCCGCCATTCCGAAAACCCGGCATTATTGACGTACACGTCAACCTGTCCTGTCCAGGTTACGGCTGTCTCAGTCAGTTGACGATGTCCGGACTCCTGTCGGACATCCACCGACACATAACGAACCTTATCAGGAAATAGCGTCCCAATGCCTGTGTCGGTGCGGGCACCGACAACCACAGCATAACCTGCGTCTACGAACGCCTCCGTAATGCTACGACCGATTCCACGATTTCCACCGGTAATGATGGCTGTTTTTTGACTCATCTGTATCCTTTCGTACTAATTTTGTTACTGGTGCGCAAGACACAAAGCTGACTATATGGACATGCAGGAGAAACCGCCATCGACACAAATCTCTGCCCCGGTCACAAAGCTCGCAGAATCCGATGCCAACCAAAGCACGGCACCGACTAATTCTGACGGCTCGCCATATCTCGCCATGGGCGTGTGTCCTAGAATGGCGCGCTCCCGTTCCTCCGTAATAAAATGTATACGATTCCATGCCGTCGGGAAAAATCCGGGTCGCAGGGCATTCACGCGCACCCCTTTCTTCCCCCATTCCCTGGCAAGATTCTGGGTAAGATTCTTGATTCCGGCCTTCGCCACCGAGTAAGTATAGGCCTTCGAGAGAGGCGGTCCGGCTGATGCGGAGGAAATGTTGATAACCGAACCGGAACCATTCTCAAGCATGTGTTGGCCGAATACCTGGCAACCGAGGAACGTACCGGTAATTTGGGAATCAAGGACGGCGTACCATTCTTCTAAGGAGATGTCGAAGAACGGGGTTGGCGCGTTGATCCCCGCGCCATTAATCAATATATCCACTCGCCCAAATCTCTTCAGAATGAAATCCAGAGCATTCACATGGTTTTGTTTCTTTGTGACATCAATCTCACAGGAGATGACCTTCGAATATCCTGTCTCACGTAACTCAGCTTCCACTGCCCGAGCCTTCTTAATTCGCAAGTCAAGAACAGCCACAGCGCAACCGGCATGGGCAAACCCGCGAGCCATTTCACTGCAAAGAAAGCCCCCGGCGCCGATCACGACGGCAATTTTACCTTCGAGATTGAATAACTGATTAAGATAATTATTCATAGGTTCCATGGTGCTCACTTATCTCTCCTTGCCCTGAGCTCAGAAAAACACTTTCGAATGATTCGTTCAATAATCCCGTACTTCGGGCGGTCCGGCTGATCCATAAAGGACACTTCTGCAGAAGCATCCTTCCTTGAACCTTTTTGGATATAGACAGCGGTTTCGGCGGTGCCGGAATAGCTAAAAAAGAGTTCTTTCGGCAAAAAGCGGAAATTGTGGCCGCCAAGTACCTCATAGTGCCGACTGATGACGATTTTCTTTACATCTTGATGGGCTTCTATTTCCTGTATCATTTCATCAGTGTTCAAAACGATGTAGGGAACCCAGAATTTGTCCCAATGAAGTTGACAAGAAAGCTCGGGGTCTGTAATGGTTTCTCCAACATCCCTGGTTCTCAAACGAAGGATAACAACTTCGTTGCTTAAATTAATCAAGTTATCCAAGAAAACATATGGCAATTCCTGGTGCATCACCACATCACGGCACCAAACAACATCCGGGTGTCCAAATGTTTGAATTATTTCTTCAAACCCATCGGTTACCTTATGGAAGTTCCCCATAGGATATTTCTGTTTCGCACGCGCTATAGCCGGATCAGAAATATCAAAGCCGTAATACTTAAATCGAGTCTGGAAACCGGAAATGTAGCGGGACAACTCACCCGTTGCGCATCCAATCTCGAAGAAGATGTTGCCATGGATATCGTTTTCAAACATTCTAAGTAAGCGTCCTTCGTTGAAGCTCTCATAATGCTTTTTAACAATAAATCCTGGCATTGGGTGCAAATAATCAAAAACTTTTGCGTGGGTTTTATCACCCCACGCATTTTTCTCTGATACTACGTTAATATCGTTAGTTCCCATAATCTGAAATCCTCTCTCACATCACAAAAGAACTCAGTACTCCATGGACTGGATCAGGACCTGCATACGTTCCGCCCATTTCCACAATATGAAAAGATCAGAGCCCAGGATCGCATAAGTATAGCCAAATTCAAACAACTGTTGAACATTTTCCGTCGTCGCGTCAGCCACCTGCGTGCCGCAACTTTTCCCGTATTTTTCGCAGGCCTCGATGACTTTCTTCGAGGCCTTGATTACGTCCGGGTGGGACGTCTGACCCGGCACCCCAAGGGATCCGGAAATGTCATAGGGGCCCACCATGACACCATCGACATCTTCGAAGGAAAGCAAATCGTTGATATTTTCAACGGATTCAATGGATTCCACCTGGATAATGAAAGACGAGGTTTCGTTCCAGGTCTGGATATAGGAGTCGAAATCAAAGCCATAGCCTTGGGCACGATTCAGCCCGAAACTTCGATGTCCCTTTGGGGGATACTTTACATACGACAGCAGGTTCTCAACCTCTGCAAGTGTATTCACCATCTGCACGATAAGCCCATCTGCACCCGATTCAAGCAGGGGCTTGATCCAGTCATTGGAATGAGACACCGGCCGTGGCAGACAAAGAGTACCTTCGCCCTGACAGGCCGCGATGATTCGCTGCGCCTGTTCCACAGTGATGGTCGAGTGCTCCATATCAATGGCGATGAAATCAAATCCCGCCCTCGCCAGTGTTTCTGTGATCGAGGGATGGGCATAGGATACCCAGCCTGCAAAAAGCCGTTCACGATTTCTAAGTTTCTTCTTCAAGGTAGCTCGTGCCTGATATTGGTTTAGCATTGCTAATCTCCTACAAAATCTTATATCGCAATTGTGCTGACGATTTTAGTCCGATTTTGCCGCACTGTGCAATCAGCTCAGTTGAATCAAACGATGCCGAATAGGACCATCGTACGGCCTGTAAAACGGCGGATACATGGCGTAATACTTCTGATGCCATGGGCATAACTCATCCACTAATACACGATCCAAAACATGCCAAGGATAATCTGTAAATCGCGTTATTGTGCCATCAGGGAGTTGCTTTTCCTCACGGTTACAACAATAGAAGTACAGCTCTTTTTCCTTTGATATTGCATGCATATCCTCAAAGTAGTCGGCGATGACCGGCGGATCCATCTCCTGCATTGATGCTATATTGATAACCAGATCCACGGGTGCTTGCTGCAGCAGGGCGTGATTCACCGCTTGGATTGCAATTACCCCCCCCCCCCGAGTTCATTGATTGGTTTAATGCCTCGGCATCAAACACTAGGCTGAGTGTGTGTCCGGAATGACTGACGGCCCATTTCCGGAAATAGACAAGGTCAACCAAGAGTGTTTTGTTCAGATTCACCAACAAAACATGCTTTGCCAGCCGACTGGCGAGAAGCAATGTAGTCATCGAGGCAAAACCGTCCCCGATAACCGCGACAACACATTGATCGCTCAATGACGGCAGGTGCTTCTTCAGGAAAGCAAGTGTGATTGTTTGCCTCAGAACGTCCAGATCATAGGCCCTGCCCTGCTTTACTGTAATCGACAAGGCACATCGATCAAGCCGGCCGAACTCAGAGAAGCTTCCAGCCATTCTCCTGTATTTTCGCTGCAGTACCTTGTGCGCCAAGAAACCCATACCCCGATACGGTGGATGACAACCTCCAAAACCCCGCAGCCCGGAGAAGTGCCCATCCTCCTGCACAACGAAGTCTTTGTGATACATGCGCCAGTGAGAAGATGACCCTGGATCGTCCTGTTCCACCAGGGAGGTCAAATACTCAATCGCCGCTTGGTCGCTATAACTCACTGTCCATCCCCAAAACCGCTCGAATGGCCGGATGCAGATGAAGCAATCCAACCAGTTTACCTGATGCGTCGACCACCGGCAAATCCCATATCTGCTTTTGTCCCATCAACTCCACGCCCTCGATAAGGGTGGCTGTCGGCTGGATGGTTGTCGGCATTCGAATGGCATGAATCAGGGCATCATCTACAAAAAAAGCGGAAAATGGTTTCTGCACTTTCAGCAATTTTCTGCGGATGTCACCGTCCGTGATAATGCCCAGCAGTTGGAATCGCTCATTAACAATACAGACAATGCCCAGTCTAAAACGGCCCATGGCCTCAAGCGCTTCCTTCAGGAAAACCTTCTCTAAGAGTATCGGGAAAGCATCGGGCTTCATCATGATCTCGCTTACAAGCGTGTATTTATTTTTCAACGTGGACATTGTCTTCTCCATATTTCTCTAATAGTTCTATCTTCATTTCATGTATTGATTTAGCCTGAACCAGGATTTGTTCCAAATATCGGATATCAAGCACAGTATTGGCATCGGACAAGGCGTTTGGCGGGTCATCGTGGACTTCCATAAAGAGTGCATTAATGCCACAGGCCGCAGCAGCACGGACTAAACATGGTATATATTCTCGCTGACCGCCCGAGATATCTCCCATGGAGGTTGGCATTTGTATAGAGTGGGTGGCATCGAAACAAACAGGGTAACCCGTTTCAGACATAATGGAAAAATTCCTAAAATCATTCACTAACATATTATAGCCAAAGAAGGTGCCCCGGTCAGTCAATAAGATTTGCGAATTCCCGGCTGCTTCGATCTTTCTGACCGAATTCTTCATGTTCCAGGGACTCATGAACTGGCCTTTTTTCAGGTTAATTGGCCGGTTCGTAACCGCAGCAGCACGCAATATCGATGTCTGTCTACACAAATAGGCGGGGACTTGAACCATGTCGCACACTTCGCCAGTTGCCAACCCCCACGCAGCATTCGAGAAATCGGAGACAACCGGAACGCCAAACTCCTTGCGAATTTCGGCCAGTACCTTAAGGCCACGATCAATACCTATTCCATGAAAACTATCAGGCGATGAACGACAATCTTTGTCATAACAGGCCTTAAAAATCCACGGAATATTCAAACGCTGGCAGATTTCCCCAATACGCTCTGCTAACATAAAAGAGTGGTCACGGCTCTGAATCGCACAGGGCCCACCAATAAACACCAACGGCAGACAGCCGCCGATATATACCTTGCCGACATGTCCATACCCTACATTAATAATTTTTTGATCCATCACACCTCAGTTGCCTCCAGTCAGAGAAGTTAAAAATTTATTCAAGCCCTCTTCATTGATAGGGAAGAAGTATCTGTTCAGGTACGCCTTTGCCGCGTCTTGCTCTGCTTCAAATTGCACATCACTGAGGGAATAAATCTCATCTATCGTTGGGATGAGAGGATCTTTTTCTGATACGACCCACTTCAAATGTCCACACTCAAACAATGGATCATAGCTCAAGACGGAATCCATTTCGTAATGAATAACCGGTTTGCCAATACTCAGCGCTTCAAGCGCAACCGTAGTACCCCAGTAAATCACTATATCTGCCCACTCAATGTCTTTTTTCAGTGAAGAGTTGGACGATATATTAAAATTCGGGATATCGTCGATCCGATGGTCAAGCTTATGAGCCATACGATTCAATGGAAGTACGGGATGAGTCCTGATTACAACCTTATATTTGGTATTTCCCTGTAATTCCCTCAAAACATAATTGACCATCTTATAGACTTCAAATATACCTTCCAAGACAATCAATATATTTCCTGATTTTTTCCTTTTGCTTTTCGATGTTTCAAAAAGATACTCGAATCTGAGGCCACAGGACGGCTCTATCTTCCCGTTTTCATAGCTGCCATATCTTTCCATAATCTCTTCTGGTGCTTTGCCCACGGTAAGAATCTTATCCGGCATGGGAATGATGTCTTGTTCTTTACGGCTGATAAACATATTTGCTGAGGCCTGTGGCACAACTGTATGCTGATACCCTATAATTCTCGTTTTAGGCGAATATTCCCTAACCGCCATCATGCACATCTTTTCCCAGGGGTTATTTTCGTAGGTCAATAAAAATGTTTCAACGGATACTGCGTGTATGAGATTCTTAGTCGACCAATAATGCAGCAACTGATAAAAAGGTATTCCATTATAAGTACGAAGCAACTCATTTTTGATAATGCCGGAAACATCGTGTCCCAAAAATAATACTTCTTTTCTGATTCTTATTTTGCAAAATAGCGACAGAATAAGGGCACGAGATATATCAGTATATGACAAAAACATCTCGACGGGAAGAATGACACAAGACACACATTTTCTTATTTTTTCAATGCATAATTTATTATTGCCCAATATGTTGGCATAAATAAGCACCTGTTTTTCCCCTCTTAAAAATTCGGGCAAAGACCCAAAAAAAGAATCCCGATAAATACCGTCTTCAGAAATCGAATGGTCATAAATAAAAGTTTTAACCACATAACTGGGTTTATCGTGAGACAGGGCTTCCTTTGTTATATGTTTTAATTTATTTTGAAAATAGCTCTTCCTAACAGATACTCTTAGTGTGTTAGATAGAATTGACAAGATTCTTCTACACCAGCCAAAGCAAATTTCTTTCCATTTTGGAAAACAACTTCCAAAACACACAAATTGTGCATTACTTTTTTTAAAAACCTTTTTTAGTGAATCTAAAATCACCCATGAAGGATTAATGATTATTAAATGATCATAATCTTCGTTTTCAATGGTTTCAATTACTGTCAGAAACTGATGCAGGAGAAAAGGCAGGTTCGACATAAACCGGTTTTTCGATGCTATATCCGATGCCCACCATGTTCTGGAGTTTTGTTCTTTACCTATCGTACCGATTAAATCGATATATTCCTGAAGAAATTTAAGCCTGTATGTTTCGTCATGTCTGGATCGTTTAACTTCAGAAATTCCATGTTCTTCTAATAACATACCGACATTTGTATCCAGTTCTCCGAAATAGATGAATTTGTGATTGCTCGTTTCAGTATCTGCAAATCCTTTCAGATACGGCTCAAGTTTTTGGGGACTTTTGAAAATGAAAATTTTTGACACTTTTATTTCTATATGTGGTCTGACGTAACGACTCTTCTTAAGGGAATCATATTTCTGATTAATGTATAATTCTCCATAGTGATAACTTTCAACTTAATACCAAGATACACATAAGAAAAAACAGCTGCGCACTTAAAAATTAATCGAAACTCATAAGCAATAGAAAAATGTCGCATCAAGATCATGGCTACTGCAGAACCGAAAAATATTAGAAAAATAGAGACTATCTTTCCATACTCCCATTTTATTTCGTAATAATGTTGAGAAACAATAAATTTAACCATATGAGAAAGAAATCCAGCCAGTAAGGACCCCCATGCTGCCCCTATCGCACCCCATTTCATAATAAAAGGTATGTTTATTAATATATTCAATCCGATACTGACTAAGGTTAGCATGGATGTAATATGGGTTTTTTTCGCATAGATAAGTTGAGGTTGTTTTCCGAAGAAAGACATGCCATACAACATAGACAAAATCGTAACAATTTCAATTGCGCCATGGTACGATTTTGGTGTCAGGATACATATGATTTCCTCGGAAAAAAGGGCAACCATCAGGCCGATTGCAATTGAAATATACAGAAACGGTGTGAGATAACGCCCTATCGACTCCCCGCCATCTTCTCCCATTTCGAACATACGCCTATATACTTGAGGGGAAAATACATTTTGAATGGCCGTCATGTAGCTGAATACGATGTACGCCGCTTTTTGTCCAATGCTATATATTCCAACTCCGCCAACCGTATTTAAAAGCCCTATCATATATTTATCAAACTGGGTATCTATTACTCCAAAAAATACTCTTGGTGTAAGAGGCAAACTAAGTTTTAAAGAATGTTTTAGTGCTTCCAAGTTAAAGGATATAGGAAAAGATCTGACAAATTTGAAGGAAAGAATAGAAAAAATGATACAACTCGCCAAAAGCTGACCCCAAACAAGACCGATTACTCCAACATGTAAATATGCCACGAGGAACAATGAGAATATCACACTAAGCAGACTCTCACCAATCATGAACCATACAAAAGACTTAGCGTTTTCACTATTCTTGAAATAGGTCAGATAATAGGTCTTCAACCCCACGACAGCGGTTGCGCAATAAGACCAGAAAAAAATATTAGCATGATCCAAAGAACCAATAATCCATAGTGAAAGCTGATTTTTGAACAGATAGGTAAAGAATCCGCAGATAATAACGGCTATGATGACAAACAACAGAGTAGAATATAATAAACCCGCTGCATTTTTTGTTCCTTTATGCTCAAAATAATTCCTCTCATATCCGACAGTCAAGCCGAAATTAGCAACCCCGTTCACAAAGATAGCATAAACATAAGCCAGCCCAAGGACGCCATAATCTTCCGTTGTTAGAATTCTTGTAAATATGGGCAGAGTAAGGAACGGCAACAGATTGCTTATGATAACAGGCAATATGTATATAGACGCATTCCTTATCTGTTTTTCTTTGCTTATCATGCTATTGAAGAGGTGTGTCTATTTTCATTGTCTGGGGCAATAATTCGCAACATAGCCTTCAGCAATTCCGCCCGCCCAGAGACAAATTGGATATAAGGGGTCGGTTCGTGAGTCGGAAGCAGTTGTTGGGAAGGGTCGAAATAGATAGCCGGTTTCATTAGATGGCTGGAAATGTATGCGGTAGAGGTGTAAGGTATCGAAATGGATAGGTCACAGCTCTCCAGGAGGGAAAAAAGGTTCTCGTCGTAATTCACCAAATCAAAACGTGCTTGAGTTTTCTCAAGAACCTGGATGCGATCGATATAACGTTGATCATGAAAGCCATTGGTAAAGGAGCGCTTGTGTTTCATCAGAATCCGGATTCGTACGCCCAACATGGGCTCCAACTCTTGGCAAACCCCGACAATATCGTCAATGAAACGTAACACGTTTTCGTTGCAGCAGTAATAACTGACGATGCCCATTCGGGTTGCAATATGATCGTAAATTGGAGTGACATCAAAGACAACAATCTGAATTTCATTATCAGTCCTATCTAATGGTGGTTCGGGCAAATACCACATGATGGGTCCAACCACATGTATGGCCCCCCGATGGCCCAACTCCACCAGATGTACCTTGTATCCAGAAGTCCAAACCCAGTGCTCGTCCACAGATACGTGACGAAATGCCGGGTGCCCAACGATAATGGGATCTTTCACATACTGAAACCCAAGTGTGTTTTGCGAATAATGAATCTCATGCACACGAAAACGACGTTTTACTGATCCGCGCATCCAAAGAGGCTGAGAGCTGAAGCTTGAGTTGGTAATCAAGACAGCTTCAAGTAGCTCCGCGTGGTCGAGTGTCTGGATTGATGGAATATACGCAATATCATTGACTATCAGTCCAAGGACCGGAAATCGAATCAGGGACATGAGAACTCGGAAGGGGATCAGCATATGGGAGAGCAACAACTTGCAACGACCACGTGCCCCAAGATGGCTGTCGCGAACCAAGTCAGAAATTGGATTGCGCGAGTAAATGATGTCCGGATTTGATATATTACCGGAACCCTCTGTTGTCTGAACCAGCAACCGGGTTGCTTTTGCCAGCGGCAATATTGGACCTTCCCGGCAAAAACGAACAAATCTTACATCGCTATCCTGATAAAGGATCGCTTTAAGTCCCAATCCAAGAAGCACAGTTGCCGGTCTGCGGTTCTGTCCGTTTTGGGGTAAAACACCGAGCATGATGCTTCCAAGAAATAGCAGCCAGGAATAGGCAAAATGCGCAATTGATCGGACCAGACGTCGTGGCGACAAGCTGACACTACCATCTCGCGAGTCAATGACAAGTCCGCCTATCTTTAAAACCTGATCATCCGGCGGAATCAGCTCCAACCCTTGCGTCAGTCGATGAGCACAATATGCACCATAAGAATCGCGACTTGTCGCAACAATGGCTTGTGCAAGGCGCTCTCGTATTATTCTTTCATCAAATAACCCGACATCTTCTGGGACTTTAGCCATCAACCATGTCTCGATTCGGCGAACGATTCTGTCAAAAGCCTTATTGACATATCCCAGGTAATAACAACCTGTCACGATTTCTTTGGGTTGCCTTACTTCTTTGTTATTTATCCGCATTATTCTATTATTTCTGGCAAAACTTGCTTACGCCAGCTATTGTCCCAAACCATAAGCACCCTTCATTATCAACCGCAATGGACCTGACATTCTGATTTGCTAAACCATCGGTTGTTGTATACTTAATCCAATTTTTACCGTTATACTTACTGACACCTCCCAAAGCGGCAAACCAAATATTTCCTTCTTTATCTATTTCAATTGCTCTGATGTATCTTCCTGCTAAGTCATAAGAACATATCCATTTTGATTTAAATATGTAATTAATTAGAGCACGGTGATTGAGATTGAGAATAAACATCTTAAGTGTCGAAAACATGCTTCTAAATGAAGGACCAATATGCGTCCATTTTTTACCGTTGTACTTACTTATTCCATTTAATGTTCCGAACCATTTATTATCATATTTATCCACAGCAATGGCAAAAACATTATTGCAGCTAAGTCCTTGTTCAGTTGTATAAAGCTTCCATTCTCGACCATCATATTCAGAAACACCGCCCCCGTCAGTACCAACCCATATATTTTCTTGTTTATCAATAGCGATTGCTCGTATTACATTATTTCCGATACCACCATGCGTCGTAGCATGATTGAATGTACTCCAATTAACTCCATCAAACTTGCTTACACCTCCGCCCCTTGTCCCAAACCACTTGTTGCCACCGCTATCGATCGCCACTGGAGAAATATAATCATGTGCGAGTCCATTTACAGTAGTATGCATCTGCCATTCTTTACCATTAAATTTAAGCGCTCCTGCTCCCGTACCACACCATATTTCATCATTGTTATCTATAGCTATAGATTGCACATTATTCTTTGGTGAGCCGCTTTCATCTGTATACGATGCCCACGTCTTACCGTCGAATTTACAGAGTCCTCTTCTTGCCGTACCTATCCACTTATTGTTATTCTCGTCAACGGCAATAGATAATGCTTTATTGCTGGGGAGTCCGTTTGGATCAACTATATATGAAGCCCATTGCGAACCATTAAATTTATTTAAACCTTCATCCGTCCCAAACCATTTATCGTTATTTTCATCTACATAAATAGCCCTTATATTATTATGCAGTAATCCATCAATATGGCTAAATCGTTCGATATGATTCTTAACATCATATTTTATAACACCATTGCCGATTGACCCAAGCCAGATATTACCGTTCACATCTAAAACACGTCCACCATTTGTTCCAATCCAGACATTTCCTTCTTTATCTTCCACAATTGTACTAACTGCTTCTGTATAGCCGTTTACTTTATCATTAATGTAATGCCATTTCTTTCCATCATATTTGCTTATTCCATTGATTGTCCCAATCCAAATATGATTATTTCTATCAACACAAATCGTATTAATTGCCACACTAGATAAACTATTTATACGTGGCATCATTTCCCATTGTTTTCCATCATATTTAATAACACCTTCGTTTGTTGTTCCGAACCATTTGACATTATCGTCATCAACACAAATAGACCAAACACTGTTTTTCTTAAGCCATTTGTGAACATTTTGATAGTGTGTCCAACACTTGCCGTCGAAGCTCGAAATACCACGTTCGGTAGTCAGCCATATATTATTTGAGTGATCAATGGTCATCGCCTGAATGTACTTACCTAATTGAGCATTCTTAAAAAGGTAGGGAGTCCATTGTTTACCGTCAAATTTACTAAGGCCAGAGCCTATTGTTCCAACCCATATATTCTTTTCAAAATCAATCACTATAGAACAAACATTATTATCCACTAATCCATCAAGTACAGTGTAATGAAAATACGAATTATTTTTTAAATCCCATTTGACGACCCCACCCTCCGCAGCACACCAGAGGAAATCACCATC
The DNA here is from genome assembly GCA_016929755.1 of Deltaproteobacteria bacterium. Classification (GTDB taxonomy): domain Bacteria; phylum Desulfobacterota; class Desulfomonilia; order UBA1062; family UBA1062; genus JAFGIF01. The sequence goes on from JAFGIF010000166.1 coordinate 33,570, forward strand.
CTTAACAATCATATTAACTTGTTTCGGATTGCTATAATTCTGCCAACCGCCTTTAATATTTTGGGTACACTGAATTTTTTTACCAATTATTTCTATAACATTATCTTGTTTCATAATATCCATAACAAATTATTTTTTATTGATTCCCAGTTTGATAGTAACAAACTTAAGGAATAACTCCTCAGATTTGCTGATACATTCTTTTCCTGTGTTTATTAACAAATCAGGATATTGGGGAGACTCATAAATATTACTGGGCGAAAAACCAATCATATTTGTTATTTCATTGTTTATTGCTTTTGCGTAAAGCCCCTTTACGTCTCTGCGCATTACCGTTTCCAAATCGGCGGCAAAATATATTTCATAAAAACCTTCTCCTAGCAGGCGTCTGGCCTCCGCCCGTGAAACCCTATATGGTGAGATAACAGGAACTAAGACGACATCATAATCGGCTCTGTATTGACTGCACAGTTGCACAATCAATGAATTATTTTTCTTGATATCTTCAGGAGAGAAATCAAGATTCACATGCAATCTTTCGCGCACGTCATCGCCGTCTAAAATAAGAACTGAATAGCCTTCTTCTTCCAATACAGGTTTAACGGCCTCAGCAATTGTTGTTTTCCCGGAACCGGATAATCCCGTAAACCAAAACACCAACCCTTTTTTCATTTTACAAATACTTCTTTACCCTCGCAAATGGATTGAGCAATAAGTTGGGAAATTTCTTCGCGCATAAACCAGGACGGCGGATTCTTCGCTGAAGAGAGTTTTTCTCTAGCTTGCGTTCCACTGATACTTACTATGTGTTGCTCTCCGTGAGGACATTCTTCAACATAATCAGCGCAGAGTTCGCAATAGCGCTGTTCCTTGAAAAAAATTGGAACGATACCAATATCTCCAAGACTTTCAAATAACTTTTGCGCTTCATCCGGCTTATAATAATTGCCAACACCGGTATGGTCACGACCAACAATGAAATGGCTGCACCCGAAGTTTTTACGGCAAAGAGCCGTAAAAACGGCTTCGCGAGGGCCACAATAGCGCGAATAATTCTGAAATGCTCCCAAAAGGACTCTTCCCGCCGGATAAAAGTTTCCGGCGAGCATGCGCTCATAACTCTTAAGAATAATATCAGCAGAAAAGTCTCCGTTCTTTTTTGGACCAATCACCGGATGAAGAAATAATCCATCGCAATGAAACTTATTCAAAGCCAGCATTTGTATGTGTTCATGTGCCCGATGAATCACATTCCTGGTATGGAATCCGACAATTTTGCTCCATCCTTTTTCACTGAAAAGCTTGCGAGTCTGCCGGGGAGTTAATTCGTAATGTTTTAACGAGGAAGGCAAACGCTTTAACAAGGTAATCTGGCCACCAAGGAAATATTCACCTCGGCTTTTTAATAAAGCAACGCCAGGATGTTCATCATCATTGGTACCAAATGCATCTTGAGACATTTTTCCCAAATCATAAGAATATATTTCTTGAACATGCAGCAAGGCAAAGACATGCTCTGAATTTTTTAATTTCAGTTTCACTGTCTCTCCCTGCTTTAATCTCTTAGCGATTTCTTTCCTCACCTGCAAAACGATGGGCAAAGGCCAAACAACGCCGCTGGGAAGCCGATAATCCTTTAAGACGGATTTAACTTCATTTTTTGTCATGAATCCATCCAGAGGAGAATAAGTGCCCAAAGCAATTTGCTCCGCACTCATCAAAGTCGTAATATCAACGTCAATAGATTTTAAATTATCCCGTTTGGCAGCTTCATAATTTTCATGGAATCCGTTTACCAAGATTCCACCATGCGCTTCAACAAGCAGTAGAGATTTACTATCACGATACTCATCAACCGCTATATTTGAAGAAGCCTTGCCAAATTGCCTGATCATTTTATTTATCATCATCACGCAATGTACAGGGTAAGACCCGATTGCGGTTTCGGCTGCCAGGACCAATCCATCAGCGCCATCACGTAACGTGCTGAAAATATCGTTCACCTCAGCCCTTGTCGGAGTAGGTGCTTTAACCATAGTCTCCAGCAAATTAGTTGCGACATAGACTCTTTTCCCATTTTGTGACGCCTGACTAATAATATATTTTTGTAAATACGGTATGTTCTCAATGGCGATCTCGCGGGATAAATCCCCGCGGTCAATGAGCAGTGCGTCGGATTTCTCCGTTATGTCCTGTAGATTCTCTAAACCTTTAATAGATTCAATCTTGGAAATCACAAAGGTACCGGACGCAACGTGTTTGCGAATTTCATCTACAGCATCACCACAATTAGCAAAAGACAACGCCACATGCTTAATTCCCATTTCCCTTCCTAAAGCCAAAGCCTGACAATCTTTTTGTGTTAGGGGCGGCATCTTTATATTTTTGTTAAATACCGTAACTGCTTTATTGTTTCCGATAGCTCCGCCGATTAGAATGCGAGCTGACATATCATCATCCCGTTGCTCCGTAACCTGGGCAACAACGGAATTAAAATCTATGCTGAGCAAATCGCCGATTTCAAGTTGATCCAGAGCGTAGTCGGGATAAAAACAAATATGAGGGCTATCGCCGGAATAATTACTTTTTTTAATGGAAATAGTTTCATTTTCTCTTAAAAATAATTCATTCTCCGGTACATATGATGTGCGGATTTGAGCGCCTTCCGTATCCAGACAAATAGGCACGGACGAATGAGATTGCACGAATTTTATTATTTCCGGCAAATCAGCAAATCGGGTATGAGACAGATTAATCCGAAAAAGATCAACACCCAATTCCTGCAACCGCTGTATCACATACTCGTTTAATGATGCTGGACCCAAGGTGCAAAGAATTTCTTTGCCATTTGCTCGCATAATCACCTCAATTTTTTAGATATCGTTTTAAGAATATTTTTTTAGTTCGGGATGCCGCATCCAAACAGGGGCAAATCAGTGATTCGAACATAAGAAAGGTAAATGACCTATATTTAAGTTGCAAGCTTTGGCCTGAGGCTTTCTGCAATTCCATAAAGATCTTTATATACAGGCAACTTCAGCTCCTTAAGAGAACCACTGCGGTCCCGTCCTATAAATTCGATCCCCGTTTTAAGAGTCGCCAAGTAATCAGACATTGAATCACCAACCAGCAGCGTCTCCTCCGGTGACAGGTGCCTTTCAGCCAGAATATGTTCTATGGCATTCTCTTTTGTGTAGGGTGGATTTCCGTAAATGCCTGAAAAACAATGTTCAATACCCAAGACTTTGATAGTTTCATGCAGTTCTTCTTGTGGCATCAATGATGATAGATAAAGGGGAACCAGCAAAGAGAATTCTTTAATAAACATCTCTGCACCAGGAACGTAAGAACATGTTTTTAATCTTTCCACTACATAACAGGAAAACCTTTTCATCATTACATTAAACGCATCATCGTTTTCCTCATTCATAAGCTCTTGAACAAAATATCGAAATTTCTCCACACGAGTTTGAGCAATGTTTTTGTTATGATAAACAATCATAGCAGCACGATATTCAGGATAATCTTCAAAAAGATCATAGTAAGCCAAGACTTTAATGGTGTTCGATTCCAGAATTACACCATCAAAATCCAGTATCACTGCTTTAATAGACATTCTATAAGTTTCGTTTAACCCATGATTCCTGATCAAGCATTTCAATTACTACATTTTCATAATGACCATTAATAAAAAAAATATCTTTTAATTCCCCAACGGGTATAAATTTAAAAACTCGGTGAAGCATTCTAGATGCGTCATTCGATTTCAGATAAAGACTCTTTACCGTTTTAAGGTTTAATCTTACAAATGCTACTTTCAATATGAGCCCAAACGCCTCAACCGAATACACACCCTTTCTAAACTCTTTATCTCCAATCACAATAGCAACATCAGCAAAACGATGAACCCAATTTATTGAGCTGAGGCTTACCACACCTATATGTTTATCGGAATTCGTGGTCACAACAGATAATACCAATTTTCTTTTGTCGCCCAGTAATTTGACAAACTGAAGCTGAGATTCCTTACTGTTCGGCCAGAACCGGTCTGCAAGATTCTTAGTTATTTCTTCATCGCTGAACCATTCATGCCAATTCCCAAGTGCATCCTCTTCGCTCGGATGACGCAAATAGACTAATTTACCAACCACATAGGGATTATACATGAGCAACTCCTTTAAGACAGTTGACTATTTTCATACTTAGTAACACTATCCTCCAAGCGTGAGAATACTTCATGAGACGCTCGCTCTTGAATGAATTGTTTTTTTACTTCTCGCGATGCAGTAAGATTCGATCTATTTCTTTCTCGAAAAACTTTTTCTTCAATAAAAGTCCATACAGAGTCACGCACACTCGTTCCTAAAAAAGTAGCAATATCATTGATTGTATCTAACGGAGTACCTGCCATCTCCTCATAGGATGTAAACAATACCTGTTTCTTATGAGAAATAGACAGAGTCTCATATGTTTCTTTAGCTTTCTGATGCAAAGTTAAAATGGATAATATAATCCTATCCATTTCACACAGCGAGTCAAATGAATCAAGCCAAGGAAAGGCAAACCAAGGAACACTGCCATAATTACTTTTGATTCTTATGCCAAAAGCCATTCTGTCACGACCAATGCCTTTCGAATACCACGCATAAACCAGGTCAATAAGATTTCTTTCTACCCTTATGAGTTTCATCGCAGGAAACGCTTCAAGTTGTATCTTGAGATGCGACAACCAGTCATGAACAAGAAATACAAACCAGTTATTACTTTCTTTTAATTCACTGAAGGTCTCTTGAGGATCTCTATCCGGACCAATGACCCGCATTAAATATTTCTGAAGATCTGGATTTTTGAGTACTGATGAGCTATCGGCGTATCGGAAATTTAAATTCCGTCCTATCAAATTTTCATATAATTGACGGTTCAACATGCCCTGTAAGAGACTAATCGCAACATTATCACCAATCATTTTAAAAAAACTTGCCACTGCTACGTGATCCATTGTCGGATCGTGGCGGACATGTTCTATATTCTCTATTTGATACAAGAAATGAACCATCCAAAACTTTCCACTTCTTGTAATTCCGTCAATAAATACAACATTTTTTGCATAAGACCGTGCAGGTTCAAACTGAACACTTAATCCCATAGACATAATATTGAGGCCTTTCTATTATTGACTCGCCAATTTAAGGGATACAATTTCAATTATCAGCTCAATACTCAGCAGTTCAACAATCTCACTATCTGAAAAAATAATATTAAATTCCTCTTCCAAAGCAAGAACCAAGCTCATATGCTGTATTGAATCCCATTTTTCAACTGTATCAGGTGAGGATTCCTTGGTGAGTTGTTCCACGGGCACATCCATAATCCGGCTCATAATCTGAAATATTTTTTGCTTCATTACCAGTGCTCCCATCTTATTAAATCTCCGAATCAATTTGCTTGAAAAAATCCGGTTCTGTACCCGCTCCTTTCATTAAATCATAAATAAAGCTTTTATCTGCTTTATTATTGCCATCACTCAATTCTTGGAAACCATACTTACTATAAAAACTTTCTACCTGTGCGTTTTTTCGAGTAGCATAATACTCACCAATAACCGATTCACATCCACGCTTTTTTGCAAGTTTTAATGCCTGAATAATGAAAGCGTCCTCAACGCCTCTCCCTAACACACGGCACGAAAGCAATAAAGTATCAATAATAGCTTTTTTATCCTCATATCGTAGGATACAGGTACCGACAATTCCGGAATCACCAAATCTATCTATAAGCTTAAGTGAAATAACATCAGAATCACTATTAATAGTGAACTCTCTGATATCCGCTTCATTATAGCGACGCGTCGTAAGGTTAAACTGGTTTGTCTTTTGCGTTTGCTGGGCGATGCGAGGGATAGAAAATTCATTCGCAAATCGAATCTCTAGTAACATTTCCAGGGACTTATAATAACTGATCATGTCTGTCGCCTCTGTCAGGAGTTTTTTTCTGACAGATTCGGCTTTGTACATGACACCACGATTCTTGTCTTCCTCTGAAACCGTAAGTGTGTCAAAAAGCCCGCATCGAGATAAAATGTCCCGGTACTCAACCGCTCTGTTATGAGGGAGATGAATCGCTTTCACTTCAGGCAACATTTCACGAACCAGGTTAATCTCGAATTCACTATCATCCATGAAAACGATACTATCAATTCCAATGTTCAGATCCAGGGCAATTTGCCGAAGGTTAGCAGCCTTATCATTCCAATTGATCTGAGCAGTAGCAATATGCTCTTCTTTTAAAACCATGTAGGGATGTCGCCGGAATACTTCCCATACATCATGTTCATTATTTTTACTGCACATTGCAATGATAACGCCCCTATGGTATAAGTTCACAATCTCTTGCTGAAACTCATAATACGGCGATCCAGGATGCGTTTTCCCAAGTTTAATCCCTTCAAGGCCGTCTTCCCCTATTATTCCGCCCCACAACGTATTGTCACAATCGAGCGCAAGGCATTTTTTGTTTTTGCCTTTTAATGGGCGGATGAATTTAAAATCTTCAAGAGCTATTTCACGAAGTCCCTCTCTTGCATAAGGTGCACGGCCGATATGCCAATACCTCGAGTCATAGAAACCAGCTATCCCAACCCTGGCAAGACATAAATTAAGATCAACGAAGTAAGCATTGGAAGTGTCTTTGAGGATTTTTCGTAAAAATGAATTTAACACCCCTACAATGTTGAGTTGCCCATCTTCTGTCTGACTATCCCAAATACCAAGACTCGGATTAGTCGGCGTTTCGAAACTATGCCACAGAATCATCGCATCGGTTTGCTTTCTAATACCCATAAGGACACTTTTGATATAATCCTGCACACGGGCAACTTCCCCCTGAATTTGTTCTTGATTATACTGATTGAAATTTCGGGAAAGACCCCAAGAGAGGGTATCCAATTTCATAAATACAATGATACATTCAGCATTTTTGTTGAATAATACTTCGTTACCTCCAACTGCTTCCTGATAAACATTGTCATATTCACCACATACAACGTGTGCATTAAATCCCATATCAAGGGCATAATATCTAAGATACGGGATAATCGGCTCGATCATTATGTTGCGCAAAACTGAAATATGAATTTCAGGCAATTTCGATTTGTCCGTACGATTAAGTATTTCTTGAATTTCGGCGATAGATTGTTGTTTTTTCATTCGTGCCTCCACATACCATTACATCATTACTATACCACCACACACACGGATATTTTGACCGGAAATAAACGCGGCCTTATCGGAAAACAAAAATGCCACAGCACTTGCAATATCTTCAGGAACAGCCAACCTTCGGAGGGGAGTTTGCATTTTAGTAAGCATTTTTGCTTTGTCTGGAATATTGGCAATCAAATCTGTCTGAGTCATGCCTGGCGAAACACAATTGACCCTTATGCCCTTTGCCCCATATTCAACCGCAAGTGAACGCGAAAATGTTATAAGTGCTGCCTTAACAACATTGTATGGCACCCATTTAGTAGGGGGGGTATTATCAGCGACAACACTCGCGATATTAACAATAATCCCCTTCTGGTTCTGAACCAGATGGGGAAGAACCGCCTGGGAGAGATAAAATGCGCCTTTTATCTGGACATCGATATGCTTCTGAAATGAATCCCATGATAAGTCAGAAAATTTTACCGATTCAATCGAAGCTGAAGCATTATTTACGATTCCTGATACAGCACCAAATTCCGATAGAGCCATGTCAACCATCATACGAACTGCTTCTGCGTCAGACACATCCGCCTTGCAGGCCGTAGCTTTGCCCTTTTTGTTTCTAATTGCTTGAACAATATTTTCCGCATTTTTATCACGGTTAAGATAATTTACAACAACCGGGTATCCTGCACTACCAAGCTCTATTGCGATAGCAGCACCTATTCCCCTGCTTGCTCCCGTGACAATGACCGCACCCCTTTTGTCATCCGTCATCACATTCACCTTTTTTTTTGTTTCGGGAAGTAATACTTTAACCTTGGCTTCGCCCTCAATAACACGGCGATCTCCATCTCCAGAGACTATCGTATCCAGAACCAGAATTCTCTGAGAAGGAGACTTATGCTTTACCTTGACCCAGACACGTATTTTTTCGCCAATACGCACGGGTTCCAAGAAACGGAGACTTTGCTCATACCAGAGTGAACCTTTCCCAGGCAATTTTGTGCCAATAATCGTTGATATAAAAGAAGCAGTAAGCATTCCATGCACTACCGGTTTCTTAAATGACGTCGTTTCTGCATAAGTAGCATCTACATGCAGAGGATTGTCATCCCCTGTAAGTTTTACAAAAGAATCCACATCTTTTTCCGTAACGACGTGAAATATCTCCGCTTCGTCTCCTATGGTGATCTGTTCAAATCTATCTGTTTCCATAATCAATCTTCCGAGCCACAAAAATAAAATCCATATTTCCTTGCTTGATAGTTTTTTTATATAATCCCAACGTAGACTCTATCTATTACCCGAAAAGTTCTAGCTTTAATATCTAACTCACCCGGACATCTCACCCAATGGATAGCGAGTCTTGAAATTGTACGGATTTTTTGTCCGTCGTTGAAATATTACAGCCAAACATTTATACATCATGCATTCATCTTCGATCACCGTTTATTAATCTTAATCGTTTTATACAGACATCGTCTCATTATCCGTAGAGCATTTTTTGATAATATTTCCCTCATAATTTTCGACCAGTAGGATGATCAGCAATTATCAGAGTTGAAATTCAACCGAGCTTGAATTTATTTCATTCGGAACTTTCTAAATACCTTGTTGATGCGGACTCAGATAAAAATGCCATATGAACTTCAGTACCAGTCATCAGTAAACAAAATTTATTATCAAGTCCTTCCTCTTATTCAACATTTTTTACAAATTTTTCCATTTCAAAATAGTAGTCCGAAACAAAACGAACCATTTTGCCTGCCTTGAATTTTTTCTCGTAGTGATAACCCTTTCCCCAAAGCGCATCCAACCACCAGACAGCATCATCAAATCCGAAGTACTTGCGAAGGGACAACGTACTTGAAAGCCTCGGATTTATTTCAAAGGGGACAAAAAGGTTTTCTTTGATCCGCCTCGACTGAATATTTATACTGCCACATAGATTCGTGGCAATGGCTATTTTCGCCGCAAGTTCATCGAGAAATGGAGATTCAGCATACTCTGCCTCCACCGACAGACCGCCAAACCCCAACCGCCTTCTGAACGTAATGGAGGAAATATTGTTCCCGTCCGAAAAAACCCCTGTCGTATATTCTTCATCACTACATCCTACATATTCTTGGGCAATGAGAAAACCGTCATCCTTTCTTTTAACATAGGCCAAATCGAATTCATCTTCGATCTGCCACAACCGTTTGCTTCCATATCCTTTTCTGGGTTTTATAATTATAGGAAAATCAAAGGTTCCATCATAAGTGCTTAATGGCATTGTCTTTGGCACCTTGACTCCGAGACCATTGAGAAACCGAATCATTTTTAGCTTGTCGATAAAGTTTTCGATAATGAGTCTGTTGTTCAAGAGAAGACTAACTCCCGTTGACTCTACATCATCCCTCCTCTCACTAAGCGCTTCGATCTCTGGTTCCGAAATTGGCAGGAATGCATCGACCTTTTCTTTTCTTATTATCTCTTTAACAAAAGAGAGGTAATTATCCTGATTGGATGCGGCAGGCGCTTTGAAAAATGCATCCAGCACATTGCTAACTGGACACCCCTCCTTCATGTCACAGCCAATGATCCGCAAAGACGCTTCCCTAAGGGCACGAACAGCACCCCCACCAATATCACCACAAACGGCTGATATCAAAACAACAGGGCGGTCTTTCACTTTATCCTCCCAAGAATCTCTTTTAGATAGGTATGGGACTCCGTTGCATCTTCGATTTGGCGATACAGTGGAATTCTATCATATGGAACTTCCCGGAAAACGACATCACCTGATGGAATATCCAGTACAGCGTACGATGGCCATCCTCCATGACGAGGTTGTCCAAGAGATCCCGGATTTATGATGATCTTTTCCCCAACTTTTCTGTTCATGGGATAGTGAGTATTCCCAAGGATGAAAATTGATGATGCAAAATCTTCAAAATGGTCCAACGGTGTATCTGGGTAGATGTAGCCATCCAGCGGCTGCCAAGGGCTCCCATGACAGCAATATAAACCGATATCCTGCCAAATTATAGAATCCGGCAATGTTGAAAGCCACGCGACGAGGTCACCACAATCGGATTCAAGGAGCTTTTCCATTGATTTCCCATAATGGTTCAAGTAGTCTTTTCTAATTTCCTGATTACCTTTGTAGATATCGATGAAAAGACAATCGTGATTTCCCTTGATTGAAGAGAGGTTGGGAATCTTCAAAAGGCTAGCAAGAATCTCTCTTTGTCCATAATAATATCCGCACAGATCACCCAAGAAAACGTTGGCGTCGGCACGTTCATCGAGAATCCGTCCATACGCGCTATTAAAGGCCTGTTCGTTCCCGTGAATATCTGAAAACACACAGATTCTCATGACTGAATCCGACAATAATAAGTCAAGTCTCTTCCTACTCCCATTGAGCCAAAAATTTCATAAAGCATGAGAAGTTTTTCTTCATCAATGGAAGCAAGAAAATTGTCCATTCTCACTCTGAACAGGTGAGTATTTTTCCCCTTAGTCCGGTCTTCGATATAGTTTGAATTATCATTCAGTAGATTCAAGTCTATCGGATTGTCTGCTACAACAGCATGAACGAAAAATCCCATATCGTTGAGAAAACTTTCCATACTTTCCTTATTTAAATAGGACAAATGGTCAGGGTAACAAAGCCAGAATTCCCTTGAAATCTTCCCTGTCTTCAGCAGGTAATCATGAAGTTCCGAAAAATCATTTGGAACAACGAGA
>JAFGIF010000167.1 GCA_016929755.1 Deltaproteobacteria bacterium
AAGGGCCCAGGCTCTGGCAACGTATTGCGCGGGCTGCATGCAGATGCTTGCCGTGGGACAAATATACTATCCTCTTGGCTGGATGCCCGTTTATCATATTCTGGAACTCGTGCAGCTCGCAATCGGTGAGAAACCCCAACGACTTTACCGAAAGCGTGCCTGGCAGATGCTGGCAGGTACCCTGCGGAATCAGTTGCCCGATATGGCTTCACGCAAACGATTCCATATAAAAGATATTGCTTGAAGGGAGCCTTGCATGATTGATCATTTCAAGCCCTTTAATCGGCAGGCATGTGATCTGTGCGGCCTTTGTTTTCATCTGTGTCCTGTAATGCAGCTTGATGAGGATGAAGCCATGAACGAGATAGCAAGGCTGATCGCCGGTCATGAAACCAGGCATGTGCTCCAGAAATGCACGGCCTGTTTCGCTTGTGATCTTATCTGTCCGAATGAGTGCAATCCAACCGCTCTTATTATCGAGAGATGGCATGAACAAATTGTTCAGCAAGGTCTGCCGCTGAGAGCCGGGTATTTTGTGCCCACCATGAAGGCGAATTTTCGTACATATGTGGTGGACAGATTGCCTGTTCAAGACAAGGCCCTGCTGAAACAATGGGAGGATGCTTCCCCTTGTGAAGAGGTTTTCTATCCTGGTTGCAATTGGATCACCCAGCCCCACCTGTCACGTACCAGCCTGCTTGACGGTCTCAGTATCAGAGGCACTCTGGACTTGTGTTGCGGCGAGACACTCTACCGTACCGGACTCTATGAGGAAGCCCGGCGTCAGGGCCGGAAAGTGGTCGATTATTATAACGATATGGGGGTGAATTTGATGGTTATCCCCTGTGCGGCCGGGCTGAACATGTTTACCAATGTGTTACCCAAAGTCTATGGTATTGAGCCAAAATTCGAAGTACAGCACCTGCTTTCCTGGCTAATGGGAAAGATAGATTACGGGCGGATCAGGCTCGGGAAAATAGATTCTATGAAGGTCACTATTCAGGAATCCTGCTATTCCAAGCTGTTCGGCAAGGATTTTATGGATCTTCCCCGGAGATTGCTGGACATGATGGGCATTAATGTCGTGGAAGAATCACTGTGCAGGGACAAGGCCCTGTGTTGCGGAATTGGCGGAGGTTTTTCTCCGTCGGCCGGCTATCATCCGATAAATATCACCCTTTCCGGCATAAAGAGCCTGCAAATGGCCAGGGCTACCAAGGCTGATGCGCTGGCGGTCTACTGTGCCGGCTGTCTGCAGATGCTTTCGCTGGCCCAGATTGCATATCCGGTTCCTTTTCTGCCTATTTATCATATCCTCGAATTGCTGCAGATGGCGATCGGCGAAGTGCCCCAGAGAAAGCATATGGCCCGGGCCTGGACCACCTTGTTGGGGGTGGCCCGCAATCAATTACCGGCCCTTTTATCAGGCAAAAGAATCTATTTAGGTTGAGATCGGAGGTAGGTTTGAGCAAGTCCTTTCGATGGTTCAGACAGGATGCTTGCACACTGTGTGGGGAGTGTTTCATGAAATGTCCGGTGATTGAACTGCCCATGGAAGCTGCTGTGCGGGATATGCAAAACCTGATTAACGGCGATGTTGAACACAGTCTGGCTTTCAACCGGTGTACTACCTGTAATGCCTGCGATTTCGTGTGTCCCGAAGATGCTTTGCCATACGAACTCATTCTCGAGCGTTTTGACGACTGGCATGGCAAACACGGTCTACCTTTTTTTGCCAAAATGGTCTTTCCCAATGAGCCTGAAAATATCTGGTCGGGCCTGAGAGCCCTGATGAACCGGAATGAACTCGATCTGCTCGAAAGCTGGGAAAATCGACTGCATGAAGAGCATGAAGAAATCGTGTTGACCGGGTTTTACACGAATATCGTTCCGTTTCTGGCTCAGTTGAGTATCCTGGATGATATGCGGGAGAAGATCGTCGGAAGCGAGGGCCTGTGCGGTTGCGGAGGTGACAGTAACAAACTGGGCCATATTGAACTGACCGAGCAGATTATTGAACTGCTAAAAAATTCGTTTTCATCGATGGGCCTCAAGCGGGTTTACTGCTTTATGGAGGCTGAGGCAGTCATGCTCAACGAGGTATTGCCCGAACGCTATCGTGCTGATTTTAATATCCAAATATTGCCCCTGGATTACCTGATCCTGGACAAGATGAAACAGGGGATAATTGAGATAACGAACAAGCTCAATATCAGGGCCACGGTGCACGACAATTGCATGTCCCGCTATGACGGCGGAAGGCCGCAGGAGGTGGTGCGCGAGATTACACAATTGGCCGGTTGTGAACTTCTCGAGATGGAGCATTCGCGTTTCAATGGCCTATGCTGCGGCTGGGCAGCCACCATTCCTACCCTGCATGGTAAAAAATCCGACAATCCGCTGAGAACACTGCTTAATCTGATATCGAATCTTTACCGGCGTCTCGATGAAGCTGAGGCGACCGGCGCAGAAGTGATCATAAGCAGTTGTCCGGCCTGTTATATCTTTCTCTCCCTGATTGCCGTGCTGAGCAACAGTGATCTCAGGGTTTACCATCCGCTGGAGATCGTTGAGATGGCATGCGGTGGTACAGTAAATCGCAAAGTGGAGCAGAGATGCTGGGATATCATGGCGGTAACCATAAATCTGCTGTTCTTATGGATTTCATCGAAAGAAAACCGAAAACGATTTTTTCCAAAATCAATCAATACCCGGGTTGTTGAATCCCTGGCGCCGATCAGGGATTCAGATCGTAAAAGAATCATCCGGGCCGCTCTCTTTTTCAGGGGAGTGTTAGTACAGAACCGGTACTCACGGGCAATTATAGGATATGTCCTGAAGGGTGCCATTTGTTTGTTCAGACGATTTCAGGAGATTGAAAAAAGACAAATTTCCCACGGGCATCAATCAAAGAGGTAAACAATGGAAAAAGAGGAACTGCGCCATCAGCTGAATTGGGATGCCTGTATTGAATGCGGTCTCTGCCTGGTAAACTGCAGGTATATTGACCTTTAAAAAACAGGTATCGTCAGACATGCCATGCCGGACTATTTGAGCCGAGAGAGATTTTATATATAACTCAATTATAAGCAAGCATTGATTGGAGAGAAGCAATGAGTAATGTCGAAAACGTATGCCGCGGGATATATATTATTGGGGGTGGCGGAATATCTAACCCGGAAGATGCCGCGGTATTTATCGTTGATTTTGATGGCGAACTGGTAATGATCGATGCCGGAGCAGGGAAAAGTTCACGAATTCTTTTGAAGAACATAGAGGATGCCGGGCTTGATCCCCATGCCGTTTCCGCCCTTATCCTGACGCATTGCCATGTCGATCACATCGGATCAGCCATGTATTTCAAAGAAAAGTTATCTCTCAGGATAGTAGCCCACGATCTTGATGCCGACGCTATTGAAACCGGCGATCCGTATCTTACGGCAGCAACCTGGTATAATACAATCCTGCCCCGGACCACCATTGATAACCGGCTGAAGGACGAGCACGAAATATTATACTTTAACGGGCATGAATTGCATTGTATCCATACCCCGGGTCATACCCCGGGTTCAATCTCGCTCTATATCGACCGGGATGAAAAGCGTATCCTGTTCGGGCAGGATATCCATGGACCGTTCAGTCAGGATTTCAACTCGGATATTATGCAGTGGAGGGAGTCAATGCAGAAATTGCTTGACCTGAAGGCCGATATTTTATGCGAAGGGCACTTCGGGATATTCAAGCCCGGCTTGCGGGTCGAAAAATACATCAGAGACTATCTGGACCAATATGCATCGTATTAGCGCATATTGACTCTCATGGCGCACTATTTATCTTAAGATGAAGGATCATTTTTAAGAGGAGGTCTTTCGAATGATCAAGGTCGGTGCAAAAATTAATAATTTCAAACTGCTTGATCAAAAAGGGCAGGAGTTCACTCTGGCAAGTTTCGTCGGAAAACGCGTGTTGTTCTCATTTCATCCTCTTGCGTGGACCAGTATCTGCGCCAAGCAAATGCAGTCGCTGGAGGAACGCCGGCAGTCTTTTTCACAGAAAAACACAATTGCAGTTGGGATAAGCGTGGATAGTGTTCCGTGTAAAGTTGCCTGGGCCAAAGAACTTAAAGTCGAGCACACCAGTCTGCTGTCTGATTTCTGGCCACATGGGGGATTTGCGAAATCCCTGGATGTTTTCAGAGATAATGACGGTATTTCCGAAAGAGCAAACATCATTATTGATGAAAAAGAAATTGTGACTTTTGTAAAGGTCTACCCCATTGCAGAGCTTCCGGATATAGAGCAGATATTGGAGGCTCTGTGATACTGGCAGCCTGATTTATCAGGACAGGACTGGGATTATAAAAAAATAGCTGCCTGAAGAAAATGTAGTTTATGCACAGCTTGACATATCGAATGAGTCTGCCCAGCTAAGAGCTTCAATATAAATTTCTGCAATTTTGTCGGGATTAATATTCAGAGACGAAGCCGATTTTATTACATCGATCCAGCTTCCGCGTTCATAACTGATGGCAAGCTGAATATAGTCTCGTAAATCACCGTCCTGATCCAGAAGCGCATGTTTTATACGGTCATTCAAAGGTAATGTTTTCAGAATCTTACCCATGTGATTATCTAAAATGGCATCAATGAGAGAAAAGAGCCCCAGCGTGAACAATTCGGAAGGATCAGGCCGTATTCCCCCGGTATTGCCAAGCTGCTCACAAAATTTGGCCCTTATAATCGAGCTGCGGGTAAGTTCATCAGGCTTGTCCGAACTCAAGCCGGACATGATGATTACCGAGAGAAACTGCCGGATGCTTTTTTCTCCTAAAAGTACAATTGCATGCCTGACGGAAGTGATTTCACAAAGCCTTCTGTAATAAGGAGAATTCAAGTGTCTCAGCAGTTTGTATGAAACACCCACGTCGCGTTCAACCAGATTCTTCAATGTGTTGATGCAAAAATCTCTATTGTTCAGTTCAGCAATAATATCGAGCAGATTTGATTTAATCGCAGGTACATCTTTTTCACGAAGAACCTGAGGCTTGCAGAAGAAATATCCCTGGAAATATGAAAAGCCCATCTCAAGGGCTTCATCGAACTCTTCAATTGTTTCAACCTTTTCAGCAATCAATTTAACATCGAAGGATGAAAGTTGTTCTATATTCGCTTTAATCGTATCGCGGGAACTCTTTTGAAAGTCAATCTTTATCAGGTCCGCCTCTTTGATCAGCCCATCTAAGCTTTTATGATAAACAAAATCATCCAACACGATGCTGAACCCTTTTTGCTTGAGTTGATGACAGCTTTCAATAAGGGATTCATCCGGTTCAACACTTTCAAGAACCTCAATGGAAGTAAGGCTAGAGGGAAACATCAGTGGAATCCCACGAATCAGAGGTTCCCTGCCAAAATTGATAAAAGCCTTTTTGCCGCCGGTAATTCTTTCAATGCCTGTGTTGAAAAATGTCTGGGATAATACCCGGGAGGTGGCCAGATCGCCATCGATATCCGGAAACAGGTTGTCGATACCGTCTCGAAAGAGCAGTTCATAAGCGTAGATGTCGAGTTTTTTGTTGAATATTGGTTGTCTCGCAATAAATATATCCATAATCAACCTATCATTAAAATAAATGCGATACGTTTTTTTATCGGTTATCTATCTATTTATCTTAAGGTTTTTTATAATACAATATGAAGCGAAGTGCTCTCAGTGTTTAAAAGATATTTTGAGATGATTTTACATGACGGCTTACATCTGTTGCAGAACCGGTATTCTGAATGCCTGTCAGTGAAGTTAGTTCTACAGTGATTTATGTAATATATAATGAAATACGATGAAATTATATTGTCCTTATGAAGATGATTATTCTATTATCTGTTGAGGAAAGGTAATTATATATTTAATTTTGACATTGTTTTGTTTGATAATTACCTGTGGCCTTTAGAAAAAACAGGAGGGGATGATTGTATTTAATGATAAAACTGCTGGGCGTTTGTGTGGCAGTATGTGTTATTTCTTGCCTTATGAATTTATTGCTGAAACAGATAAGCCGCGAGTATATCAGGAAGTTGTCCCCGGAAAATGCAAATTTTATAGCAATGTACCGAAAGTATATGCGTTTCATGATCAGACATCATCGTTTTTTTGGTTTTGCCGGGATATGTATTCTGACAGCACATGGTTTACTGGCGTATATGCAGATTGGTCTGTCTCTTACCGGGCTTATTGCCGCTTTTTTGATGACAACAACGGTTTGTTCGGGGAGCTATGGCTATTATCTTAAGAAAAATTATCGTAGCGCCTGGCTCGATTTTCACCGGATGTTGGCCTTTTTACTGCTTGTGGTAGTTATAATACATATCCCAATTCCCTTTTTTATATAACACGTAAAGAAAGAGATTTGTTTTTATTGAATAAGATCTGCTTTGTGAATTTGTTTTTTTCTGGTTGAAAAAAAATTACAGTTTGTATTATTAACATACAATAATATTTAATTGACAAAGGACTAAGGAGGTTACTTTTCATGTACAAGTCGTATGATGAGGCATTCAAGCGTTCAATCGAAGACAGGGAAGGATTCTGGGCCGAAGCGGCTCAGGACATTCAATGGCAGCAGAAATGGGAAAAGGTTCTGGATGACTCTCGTGCCCCGTTTTACCAATGGTTTAAAGGAGGAAAGCTCAATACCTGTTATAACGTCCTCGATTATCATGTAGAAAACGGCAGAGGTGATCAGGCAGCTATCATCTATGACAGCCCGCTCACCGAAACGATAAAGTCTATTTCCTACAGAGAACTTCTTGATGCTGTTGCAAAATTTGCCGGTGTATTAAAATCATTAGGTGTGGAAAAGGGTGACAGGGTTGTCATCTACATGCCGATGATTCCCGAAACCGTAACTGCAATGCTTGCCTGTGCACGTATTGGTGCGGTGCACTCGGTAGTATTCGGAGGTTTTGCCCCGAATGAGCTTGCGATAAGAATCGATGATGCCAAACCCAAGGTTATGCTTTCAGCATCATGCGGGATAGAACCGAAGGGGCCGATCTCCTATAAGCCCCTTTTGGACAAGGCCATCGAGTTGTCAAGTCACAAACCGGAAAAATGTGTAATTTATCAGAGAGCACAGGCCCGGGCCGAACTGATAGCAGGCAGGGATATAGACTGGGACGAATCCCTCGTGAGTGCTACACCTGCCGATTGGATTGCGGTTGAAGCCACAGATCCGCTTTATAT
>JAFGIF010000168.1 GCA_016929755.1 Deltaproteobacteria bacterium
ATCGATCATCTCCACATCGATCTTCCCCGTCCCATGATCCGGGACAAATCTCTTGACTTCAGCTTCTCCGGGCTGAAAACCGCTGTCCTCAACCTGGTCATCAAAAAGCACATATTCCCTGACATCGATCTGAAATTCTCAGGGATGCAGGAAAAGCGCGAACCATATCCGGACAAGAAGCACCTCATAGCAGAAATCGCAGCCGCATTTCAGGCAGCGGTGGTGGATGTGCTCGTCACCAAGGCCCTGGATGCTGTCCGAGTCAATAAAATGGACACCCTCGTGGTTGCCGGAGGCGTTGCCTGCAACAGCGCACTGCGCCAAACTATCCAGGACAAAACAACTGAGGCCGGTATCAGGTTATGCATCCCGGCCCAAAAATATTGTGGCGACAATGCCGCCATGATCGGCATGGCAAGTATCAGGTATTTTCAGCACGGACTTACGGCAGACCTGAGAATGAATGCTGTTTCCCGCTTTGAAATTTATTGATATTCA
This sequence comes from Deltaproteobacteria bacterium, assembly GCA_016929755.1. Taxonomy (GTDB): domain Bacteria; phylum Desulfobacterota; class Desulfomonilia; order UBA1062; family UBA1062; genus JAFGIF01. Next base: position 499 of record JAFGIF010000168.1, read on the forward strand.
AACTATACCTGTATTGTTTCTATAAAGGCGCTAATGATCTCGTGGCCAAGATTTGATAGAAAATCGGCTTATTTACGTTTGAGCAAGCAGATCGTATCATGCTCAATTTCTATACCTTACAGAAAAAAGTTGGTATCACCGACCTCTTCGATTTCATCGATGTCCCTGCCTGAAACAATGAAATTTTCGACCCACCAGTTTACGTGGTGATAAAAGCATGCCACGACATCGCACTCCCGGCTGGCATCAAAGGCCTGGATAGAATATTCAAGGTTTTTCATGACGCCATCAAATTGATCATCATCCATATAGCCTGTGCTTGGTGCAAATTTGGCCTTTTCGACACCCCGAAAGGCCGGGCAGTGGAAAATACCCGACGGAGTGAGAACTGTCCTGAAAAACTGCATATGGCAATATCGGGGCTGTTTTTTCAGTTCATGGACGTTTCTATCAAGCATGGCCTGCAGGTTTACACTTTGCAGGATTTTAACGGCCACACCCGCCTCCATTTCAGCCTTTGCAAGATTTTCTCTGATCACATCGATGATCCTGGTTTCGCGTTCGATATCGGGCTTATCGAAAAGCGTTTCTTTCTGGGAATTATCCAGTCGAAGCAGGCATGGTTTATAGGAAACAAAATCAAACGAATACTCTCTGGCCAGCTTCACTGCTTCGGAAATTTCCTCTACATTGGGACACAATTCCTGACCCATGACCTCGATCCCGTCCCAGACAATCACAAACGAATACCCGAGAGAAATATCGGGATTCAGCCGTTTCAATTCGCGGGCATTATCCAGAATCGTGCGCAGGCCGACCTTTTTCTGTTTGGGCCTGTGAGATCTGATGAATGTCTCTTCCCGGGCGGCATCAATGGATATTCTGACCCAGTCCTGGTCTGACATAAGATCTGCAACCGGAAATACCCGGTCCAGCCGCACACCATTTGTAACAAGCCCGAGTTGAAGATCCCGCCCCTTGATAAACCTGACAATATCTTCAAAATCCCTGTGCAGGGTCGGCTCTCCTCCTCCAATCAGGATTACCGATAAAAGACCCAAAGACTTCAGACGGTCAATAGAGCCTTTGATATTTTCCAAATCAAGATACTCTCCGGTATTAATAATGCCCGAATCAACACAGTGAGGGCAGGCAAAATTACAGGCTGTCGTAAGATCCAGATTGACCGATACCGGGCTCAACCAGGGCAGAGATACATCGTTATTGCCGGACCGGACAGACCTCTGCCAGGCAATATAGTCTTTAAGTCTTCCCAAAACCGATTGCTGTCTGAGTTTTGCACTGAAATCAAACGCTTTGTCTTCGATTTTTTTCATCGTGGCCCCTTATCATGCAATACATTCGTTATATATCTGACGTAACAGCATCGTTGTCCAAATGATATGGTCGTTGTTTATCAGTGGTTTTTTGTTGTTTTGCCAGGCCGATATAAAATCCCGGACGGAGAGTTTAAGCGGATCTGTAATCTCAACATGCCTGTTGCCACTGGTAAATGAAATCCGGTAATCTCTTAGTGCGATTTGTCTGGAGACAACCCGTCCATTGAATCCATAGGCAAAGCTCCTTGGCTGCTGCTGCTGTCTTACCAGGGATATATGAGCGTCACACATGGTACCGTATTTGAAGCGTATCGCCATTTCTTCACTGGGTGAGTCGACATCCACATCCCTGATCTCAACCTGCCCCAGGACATGGTACAGCAGGCTCAAGGCATGCGGAACAGAGTCGACAATCATCTCTGGTCCATTACACTGGGGCGAAAGACGCATGAAAAATCTATCAATTTTCTGCCCGCCAAGCTTACCGCAGAGTTCTTCATACCAGGGCAGAGAAAAGGGCCATTGAGAATTCATTGCTATAATAAGGCCTTTTTGCTCGGCTTTGAAAAAAATGGCTGCAAGCTCATCTGCAAGATCCGTATTTTCGAGCCAGACAAACGGTTTTTCACAAAAAATATGGATTCCAGCATCAATACACTTCAACACATATTCGTGATGGAGTCCGACTGGTGAAGCGATTACAACGGCATCAGGTGCTTCATGTCCGATCATTTCGGAAATATCCGTGTAGGCCCTGGCCTGGATTCCGAATTGTTTCAGGCCGGCCGCAGCCGCAATAGCAGTATCGCGTGTGGTTCCCATGACAGAAACGACTCGCGCTCCTTCCTCATGGAAAAACCGGCTTATATACGCCCCTATTCCGTTATTCTGTCTGCGGGCACCAATGACTGCAACTTTCATAGCATCTTCCATAACAGATATTGGTTAATTTGAAAAATCTATCTTATTGAAACTGCAACGCTCAGACGGGGTTAATTGTATTATCCGCCGCTGGGTATCGCGGCCGGCCCATAGAATTACGAATGCTCATACCATATGCCATTGAAATAAGAACCATGTCGGAAAATCCGGCTTCGCTAACTGAAATAGTTGTGCTATTGATGAACCCAGCAGCATACAACGATAAAAGCATGAGACCAAAACAGTCATTAGGACAGAATTTCTTACTGAACGGACAAATAGCCGAGAGAATAGTGGCATCGGCTTGTGTCACCCCAGATGAGACTGTGCTCGAAGTTGGCCCGGGCCTCGGCATCCTGACTGCTTTGCTGGCCCGCGAAGCAAAGCAGTTAATAGCCGTCGAAAAGGATGACGACCTGTTCGCGGTGCTCATCCGTAAATTTGATGGCTTCAACAATCTTCGACTTGTTCATGCGGACATACTCGATCTGGACCTGAATGAACTGATCCCAGAAAAAACAAAACTGGTTGCCAATCTACCCTACAACATCGCCTCACAGCTTATCATTCGCCTTATCGAGCACGCCCGCAACCTCACCCTGGTTGTGGTGATGGTGCAAAAGGAGGTTGGCCAGCGAATCTGTGCTCAGCCCGGGACCCATGCCTATTCAGCATTGAGTGTTCTGGTGGATTCCGTGTTTCAGGCCACTCCTGGCTTTATTGTCTCTCCTAAAAATTTTTCCCCGCAACCCAAAGTTGATTCCATGGTACTGAAACTGACACCAAAATTGGACCCCATAAACTCTCGAGATATGGCTTATTTTAAAAAGAGCGTGTATTGCGCTTTTGCCCAAAGAAGGAAAATGCTGAAAAATTCGCTTATTAATCTGCCGATGCTGAAGCCGCATCTTTTACAAGAGCTTGCCGAGAGGGCCGGTATCAAGCTTAATCAACGACCACAGAATCTCACGTCCCAGGACTTCTACCGCATCGCTCAAGCCTATCAAGATTTCATAATCGACATTCAGACAGTGTAATTACAATCTCCATGTTGTAACCAGGATTACAAGAATGCACCTATCGCAATCGTCAAAAAGTCGCCGATTTAGCCTCGACTAGCGTTTAACAAGACATTTTTATTCACTTTTTAGTTTTTTCTGCCAGCGACATATATTTGGCATCGCAATTGCCTTATAGCCCACGGAACAAAAAGTTTTGGGGGTATAGGGTGAAACAGATTTCAACGATTATTTTAGGTTTCTTGGTTTTTCTGGCAACTTCAACCCTGTTGTGTGCAGCACAGTACAAACCGGGCGAAGTCATTGTTAAGTTCAGGGGACAATCACAATCCAAAGGTGTGCTTACCGACACTTTCAATTCCAGACCGGAACTTGTAGCCGTAGATAACACCTTCCAGGGTCTGAAGACGTTGAGCCAGCGTGATGATGTCGAGTATGCCGAACCAAACTATGTCATCTCGGTAGAAACAGTCCCAAACGACTGGCCCTATTATGAGAGTGAATGGGAAGATTTGGC
>JAFGIF010000169.1 GCA_016929755.1 Deltaproteobacteria bacterium
AGGCTTTTTGGAATCAACACGATTGGCCTGAAAAGAAACGGCTTCAGCCCCGAACGGATCAGAGAAATCACCAATGCTTATAAAATTCTTTTCAAACAGGGTCTGCTCTTGAGAGATGCCCTGCAAACCCTTGATAACGAATTTTCCGATTCGGTAGACATCAAACGCTTAATCACATTCATCACTTCTTCAGATCGAGGGATTGCCAGGTGAGAACACTCAAGGTTGCCGTAGTAGGAGTTGGATACCTGGGGAGGATTCATGCCCTCAAATATGCCTCGATGCCCCAGGTTGATCTGATCGGCTTGGTGGACATCGACTTAAACCGGGCCCGTGAAATTGCGCAAGAACTGGATTCAACGGCATACACCGACTACCGGCACATAATCGACAAAGTTGATGCGGTCAGCATTGCAGTCCCCACTACAATTCATGACGAGATTGCGATTCCTTTCCTGGAACAGGGTGTTGCCGTATTGCTTGAGAAACCCATGTCGGCAAGTGTTGAACAGAGCCGGAAAATTATCGAGGCGGCCCGTAAAGGAAATGCCTTGTTACAGATCGGTCATCTCGAACGGTTTAATCCCGCATTGGTCAATCTCGCTGAACGCATAACAAAGCCGATGTTTATTGAAGTCCACCGGATCAGCCCGTTCAGGGAGCGCGGCACGGATGTTGATGTGATCCTGGATCTGATGATTCATGATATCGATATCATCCTATCTCTGGTGAAATCAGAGATAGCATCGCTAGAGGCCGTCGGAATACCTGTGCTGACTGAATCAATAGACATCGCAAATGCCAGAATTCGTTTTGACTCAGGATGCATTGCCAATGTCACCGCCAGCAGGGTTTCGGCTGAAGTAATGCGTAAAATAAGAATTTTCCAGCCGGATTCTTACATATCGATCGACTATGCCAAGAGTGCCGTGGATATATTTACTCTCGGAGAAAATAAGCAGATTCTGCACACAAACCTAACCATATCCGACTCCGATGCCCTCCAGGCTGAAATCGATTCTTTTCTCAATGCATTGCGCACCAATACAGATCCGGTTGTTGACGGCGCTGCCGGGCTCAAGGCCATCGAGGTTACCACACTTATTAAAGATTCCATGATCATACCTGGAAAATGACAAAGATACTCATGATTGCAGGAGAAGCCAGTGCCGACAAGCACGCATCCGCTGTGATACGTGCCCTGCGGGAGAAAATCCCTCAGATTGAAATATTCGGCATGGGCGGACCTGAAATGGCTGCGGCAGGAATGGAATGTCTGTATGGCATGGATGAAGTCGCCGTCATGGGTATTACCGATGTTATCCCGAAAATAAAACATATTATTCAGGTATTTCAAAACCTGAAAAGGCTGATTGATGCCAGGCAGCCGGATGTGGTTATCCCGGTCGATCTACCGGACTTCAACATGCACATCGCCAGGGCCGCCAAAAAACGCGGGAAAAAGGTTCTCTATTATATTGCACCCCAGATCTGGGCCTGGCGGAGATATCGGGCACACACGCTGGCCGCAGTCACGGACGGGATTGCCGTCATATTCCCGTTCGAGGAAAAATTATTTCGCTCTTATGGAGTTAATGCCCGTTATGTCGGTCATCCGCTACTCGAGAATGATCCGCCGTTTTCTACGGCCTCCTGGCCGCCCAAAAAAATAGGAATCCTGCCGGGCAGCCGCAAACACGAGATCAAGAAGATTTTACCGGTGATGCTGAAAGCCAAAAGGATCATTCAGGAAAAGCGGCCCGAGCTGGCCTGGTGCCTGCCGATTGCCCCGGGGCTTGAACATGATTTTTTTCGCGCAATGATCGATGATGATATATCACTAACATCTTCCCCGGTTTTGCCCCGGCTGAACCTTGCAATGGTAAAATCCGGAACAGCCACACTTGAACTGGCTCTGAGGGGAGTACCCCACTGCATTGCCTATCGCACTTCCCATATTAATTACCTTCTGGCTCGGACCTTTGTCAGGGTAGATCACATCGGGATGCCTAATATTATTGCAGAAAAACGCATAGTGCCTGAACTCATCCAGCACGAATGCACTCCGCAGGCCCTGGCGCAGGAACTGTCGTCCTTCATTCAAGATTCATCGTTGTATGAAAAAACCAGAGATTCATTCAAAACCATGCGGAAGTCTCTGGGCAGCCAAAAAGCATCGCAAGGAGTAGCCAATTGGGTCGTAAGTATGCTTCCACACTAAAACAAGACCGGGGTATCTACCGCAGAATGTTGGGTTACCTCAAAGAGTACTGGCTGAAACTGCTGATTGCCTCCATCCTCATGGTAGGTGTTTCCGGAACCCAGGCCCTGCTGGCATTTCTGGTAAAACCGGTCATGGACGATATCTTTTTTGCCGGAGATATTAATAAATTGCGTCTCATGCCGCTTGCCATTTTAGTAATCTTTGTTTTCAGGGCCGTATGCGACTATGGCAGGTACTACCTTATGGCAGATGCCGGGCAGCGCATTATCATGGATATCCGTAATCAGATTTACTTCCATCTTCAGAAACTATCCCTGCCCTTCTTCATTAAAACCCCCACGGGAATCCTGATATCCAGGATAACTAATGACGTTAACAGCGTCCAGGCATCGGTAACCAATGCAGTCACTGCCTTAATCAGGGAACTCTTTACCGTAATCGGCCTGATCTTCGTGGTTTTTTACCGCGACTGGAAGCTGGCCCTGATTGCAATGGTGGTATTCCCTGCAGCAATTTACCCCATTAACCATTTCGGACATAGGCTCAAGCATTATTCAACCAAGAGCATGAAGGTAATGGGAGACGTCATGACCCTGCTGGATGAATCTATCTCCGGCATCCGTATCGTCAAAGCCTACAACATGGAGGAGCATGAAAAAATCAGATTTGAAAAGGAAAACCGGCGCTATTACCGCAACTGGATGAGAAGACTGGCCATTCGTGCCATCTCAACTCCCATGATGGAGCTTATCGGTGGAATCGCAATCGCTTTTATCTTATGGTACGGCGGCATGAACGTCATCAACGGCACATCAACCACCGGTAATTTCTTTTCTTTCATGACCGCACTGTTCATGCTTTATACGCCGATCCGTAAACTGAATAATGTCAATATAGATATCCAGGAAGGTATAGCTGCAGCAAAACGGGTATTCGAAATTATCGACACAAAACCTGATATCTTCGATAAACCTGACGCATTGGATCTGAACAGAGCAAAAGGTGATGTGGAATACCGGGATGTCTGGTTCAGCTACATCGGGGATAAATATGCCCTCGAGGGAATCCGGTTACATGCCCGGCCGGGCAACAAGATCGCCCTGGTGGGCGAATCCGGGGCCGGCAAAACAACCTTGGTCAACCTTCTACCCAGATTCTTCGACCCCACCAAGGGGCAGATTCTGCTGGACGGTAATGACGTGAGGGATCTGACCCTCTACTCCCTGCGCAAAAACATCGCTATGGTAACCCAGGAAATGATCCTCTTCAATGACAGCGTCAAAATGAATATCGCCTATGGAACCGAGAATGCCTCGGAAGAGGACATCATTCAGGCGGCCAAGGCCGCCAATGCTCATGATTTCATCGAAAACATGTCGGAGGGATATGAAACAATTATCGGGGAGGGAGGTATACGTATGTCCGGTGGGCAAAGACAGCGAATATGTATTGCCCGTGCCATTATTCGCAACGCACCGGTACTCATTCTGGATGAAGCTACATCGTCGCTGGATACCGAGTCCGAGCGAGAGGTGCATGCCGCCATGGACAAACTCATGGCAGATCGCACAACACTGATAATCGCTCATCGGCTCTCGACCATAGCCAGTGCCGACTGGATCATTGTCTTGAATAAGGGTGAAATCGTCGAACAGGGTTCCCATGATAGTCTTTTAAAACAAGATGGGTATTATACCAGACTGTATAATCTGCAATTCGGAAATGCGTAAGCTGCTATCAAACCTATACGGCGCTGTGGTAGGCATACGAAATGTTCTGTATAACCACGGCATACTGCTCTCATATCTGACCCCGCCGGTTGTAGTCAGCATCGGCAATATCGAGGTCGGCGGCACCGGGAAGACTCCCTTCACGATCACTCTTGCTCAACACTTGCAAAAACGTGGGCACAG
>JAFGIF010000023.1 GCA_016929755.1 Deltaproteobacteria bacterium
GCACTGGAAAAGATTAAACCCATGCAGAAAGGAGATTTCGAGGGCATTTTCAAGGAAATGGACGGCCTGCCGGTTACAATCAGACTGCTTGATCCTCCGCTGCATGAATTTCTGCCTCAAACCGAAGAAGAACTGAAAGAGGTGGCCCAGAGCCTGAATGCCTCCCTTGATGATTTGCGGAAAAAACAGAATTCCCTGCACGAGGCCAATCCAATGCTTGGCCACCGGGGATGCAGATTGGGCATCAGCTTTCCGGAGATTTATGAGATGCAGGTTCGGGCCATTATGGAAGCTGCCTGCGAAGCAAGCAAACAAGGTGTCGTTGTAGAACCGGAGATCATGATTCCCCTCGTGGGTCATGTGAAGGAACTGGAAGTGCTCAGAAATATGACCGTCAAGGTTGCCGAAGAGGTTATGCAATCCAGCGGTGTCAGCCTTAAGTACATGGTTGGAACAATGATAGAACTGCCCAGGGCAGCCCTAACAGCAGACGAAATTGCGCAGCAGGCCGATTTTTTCTCGTTCGGAACCAATGATCTGACTCAGACGACATTCGGTCTATCCAGGGATGATGCTGGAAAGTTTTTGCCGGATTATGTCAAGAAAAAAATTCTTCCCAATGATCCCTTCATGGCTTTGGATCAGACCGGTGTAGGAGAACTGGTGCGTATGGGAGTGGAAAAGGGCAGACAAACCCGTCAGGATTTAAAGATTGGTATCTGCGGCGAGCACGGCGGTGAACCGTCATCGATAGATTTCTGCCACAGGGTCGGCTTGAATTATGTCAGCTGTTCACCATACCGGGTACCTATTGCCAGGCTGGCGGCTGCACAGGCAGCACTTGCGAATAAACAGTGATTATAAGTTTTGAAGGTGGCGAAGGGGTCGGTAAGACTACCCAGGTACGCCATCTTTGTGCTTACCTTGACCAGCACGGGCTGCCTCGGCTCTCGTTCAGAGAGCCGGGTGGCTCAGAACTTTTCGAAAAAATACGTAATATCTTTCTACATCAACAGCTTGATCCGATGAGTGAACTGCTCTTGATCCTGGCCGGGCGAAGAGAAAATATTTGTGAAATAATTGAACCGGCACTGGAACAAAACAAAATCATAGTGATTGATCGTTTTATAGATTCAACCCTCGTGTATCAGGGAATAGTGGGAGGGCTGGGACTTGAGATGGTAGATAAAATAATGATCGCTACCCGAACATATCTTGAGCCGGATCTCACTTTTGTATTGGATATGGATGCTTCTGATGCATTATCCCGAATAACACCGCGAGACAGGTTCGAACAGAGAGATCTGCAATATCATCTTCGAATACGGGATGCCTTTGTGCGTATCGCAACTAGAGGCAGACACCACCTCCTTGATGCTAAACGTGGTAAAGAGGATATTAGCCAAGAGGTTGGCCGTATCGTGAATGAACTGTTAATGAATTACCCGAGCATATAAGGAATAGAATTGTGTAATCTGCAAGAACTGGTGGGCTTGTATGTAGAAACGAAGTTGTCCCACATGACAATGCGTGCAGGTAAGAATTATTCGCCCCGTTGGTAATGTCCACTTTTTCCACCTGATTTTTCGATCAGGCAGATGCCTTCGATACACATGCCCTTATCAATAGCTTTGCACATGTCATAGATGGTAAGCAGGGCTATACTAACCGCATGAATTGCCTCCATCTCTACCCCGGTCTTGCTGGATACCTTTACTTCGGATAGGGCCTCGATAGAAAAGTTCGAGGGATTGGAGGAAAAGTCAATGGAGATCTGTTCTATTGGCAAGGGATGGCATAGGGGAATCGTTGAGGAAGTATTTTTAGCAGCCATGATTCCTGCAATTTTTGCTGTTGCCAGAACATTGCCCTTCTTGATCGAATGATTCATAATTGCTTCAAAGGCTTCCTGTGACATGCGGATGCTGCCACGGGCGCGGGCTACCCGGGAGGTGATATTTTTACCACCCACATCTACCATGGTTATGTTTCCGTTTTTATCGAGATGGGTTAATCCCATGATATAACCAATTACTCTTTACCGGCCTTTGCAGTAGAACTTGCTTTTGACTCCCCGGCGGTGTCTTTTGAAGGGGCTGGTGAATCTTTCTCTATTTTAGATGATCCTTTTTCTCCCTTGGAAGAATCAGGAATGTTTTTACGGGCATAATCTGTCAGGTACCAGCCGGATCCTTTGAGCTGAAACGAAGTATGCGAGACCAGCTTTTTTACCGGCCCGCTGCACTTTGGGCAGTTTGTAATCAGAGAATCACTGAATTTCTGTAACTTTTCAAATTGGTGATCACACTGCAAACATTTATATTCATAGATAGGCATTGAAACTCCCTTCATGTTCAACAATTGTCGTGAAGCTATATAGTTGCGGGGGGACTATCTTGTCAAGTAGCTTAAGTACATTTTGCATACCTGATATCGGATGTTTTGCCATCAACAGCCTGGTCAGGCTGTCAACGAAGACTTCCTCGTTTTCATTGACATGATTGAAATCAGCCTGGCCGGTTGAAAATCGGTGCATATGAAGCAGTTCATGAGTGAGGATGTATATCACGAAGGTCAGGGTATCGATATCCCTGTTTGCCCCCAAAAAGTCGATGATTGCATCATCCTGTAAACAGATTCGGTAATGTCGCCGAATGCTTGATCTAGGAGATTCTACCTGCATTAGTTGGGCGAAGACGCCTTCTAGCCGTTCTTGCGCATCTAGTTCATCAATGGTTTTAATATCGTAAAGGTCTGAACCTTTCCAGTTCAAGCCTTTATCCACGATATGTTCGGCTAAGTTGGAGCCATAGAATATAAATCTTTTATTGATATGCTGCACTTGCCCCATGAATATATGTTAGTTACTTTTATGATAAAAATCAAGCCTGTCAAATCTATTTGTTTACCGAATCTGAGATATATTTGAGCTATAATTCATCGTATTGACTAAGATGGTTAAATTTGTTAAACAATTTATGTCCCTAACGCGGATTCAAGGGAACCCGGTGAAAATCCGGGACGGGGCCCGCCGCTGTGAACGAGGACAAGGATCAATTAACACCACTGCGCAAGCGGGAAGGTGAGATCCTTGGTAGATCCGTGAGTCAGAAGACCTATCCGCGGGAGAAAGGTTTCATTTGCGGGTTCAGGATGGAAGTACTTCAAGGGGTACTAAATAACAAGGAGTTCTGCCCCGGATGAAGAACGTAATTTTAACAATTTGTTTTCTGTTGACCTTTGTGTTTTTTGCTTTTCCCCTCTATTCAGGAACCATATATGTCATAGCTACTCCCATTGATGATGATGGTTATGGGACCGTATTGGAAAAAGCAACGACATCTTTTTCGGAAATAGTCCAGACCGATACGTATTCTTCAGGATTGGTACGAACAACAGAGGCCTTGAAAAGGGCCTCCAGTGTTGAATTGCCTGATTATGGTGGAGCTGTTGCTTCACCCGTATCTTTAAGGGGTTCAAATTTTCAGCAGACACTTATTCTCCTGGATGGAATGAGATTGAATTCAGCAGTTGGCGACATAACGGATGTAACTGTATTTCCGATCTCTACAGTTCATCAGATAGAGGTAATAAAAGGCAGCAACAGTGCATCTTTTGGTCCCTGTGCCATGGGTGGCGTGATAAATATCGTTACAAAAAGGCCTGGTTATGAAAATGGTGTTGATTTTACCTCTGCATATGGGAGCTATGGAAGCAGCCTCTACAGTGCTACGGTAAATACATCCGTTCAGGATTGTGGTTTAATGGCGAGTCTTTCAAAATTACACGAGGATAATGATTTTTACTATGAGAAGGATGACGGCACATCAGCAAAGCGTGAGAATAACAAGGTAGACAATGTCTCGGGTCTGACAAAGATCTGGTTTGACTACGCAGGATGGGATACTTCTGTGTTGTTAAATCATTTCGAGCAGACCAAAGGATCTCCTGGCAGCGAGGGAAGCGCCGGGTGGATTACCCTGAATGATGAAGTCCATCAAACACAACAGATGTATCAACTGGTAACAAGTAAGACAATTCAAGATGAACTGGTGCTCAATATCAGGTCCGCAAGAAATCATAATCGTTTAAGAACATCAACCGAGTATGGAGGAGACAGCTGGACCAGACTTATTGATGACAATCTTGAAGTGGGCCTGGAAATGGATGCCGGAATATTCAAGATTTGTCCTGGATTTTATTATCTATTACAGAGAATCAACAGTGATGATTATGGTATTCATTCACAAAAAACAATTTCCGGCACTTGCAATACTGCACTGGCATATGAACCCATCTATCTGTCTTTTACCGCGAGATTTGATAAAAGCTCTGATTCCTCAACCAAATGGACATATCAAACAGGTGCGGTATGGGACATCAATGATTGGTTGAAGCTTAAAACAAATGTAGGTACCGGCTACCGTGAACCGACAGCCGGTGAACTCTATGCACCTTCAACATGGTATACATTTGTTCCTAACGCTGAGTTGGAACCTGAAAGATCATTTTCCTGGGATATCGGTCCTTCAGTTAACATGGAACGTTTCAGCCTGACAGCAAGCTATTTCGTAACAGAGTATAGTGATATGATTAAAATGGAATATCCTGCACCGTATCAATTTACCTACTCAAATGTTTCCAAAACCCATGCGTCTGGTATTGAGACAAATCTATGGATTGTCCCAAAGGAGCGGGTTACACTATCCGCCAATTATATATACAGCAATCTGAGATATGCAAGCGGCCCTTATGAGAGCAAAAGACTGAAGCAGAGACCGAGACAGGTTGCTAACATTCAGGCTGATTTTAATCCTAAGTTATTAAAAAAGGATGTAAACTTTTTTGTGTCGTATCAATTCAGACAAGGCGTATACGCTGATGACGAGAACACTGAAAAAACAGGAAATAGAAATATCATGAATGCAGGAATATCCTTGCATATGTTTGATGACGTAGCTCTGTCATTCCAGGTTAAAAATATCTTTGATGACACATCTCCTGAATTCGAAGACAAAATTACCTGGGGAAATTTCTGGTATCCATTGCCGGGCAGGACCTATAATATTGCTTTACACCTTGAATTTTAATGGATACTCATATTTTATGATCCATAATAATAGTTAAATTTTATCATGGCTTTGACCATTATTTCATTAGCTTGTAATTTATAGTAATATTCATAGAATTGCTTGGACGAAATATATTTATGATAGGCAGGAGCTGCTATGCTTACCTTTTACACAGCCGGCGAGTCACACGGCAAGGGAGTCTTTGCTTTTGTTGATGGTCTGCCGGCCGGTCTTAAGATTGACCGCCAACAGATCGATGCCGATTTGAAAAGGCGCCAGCTTGGTTATGGCCGTGGTTCGCGCATGACCATCGAGCAGGACCATGTGGATGTTTTGTCCGGACTTAGGGGAGGCTATACCCTGGGAAGTCCGGTATTGATAGCAGTGTGGAATCGTGATTTCGAGAACTGGAAGCAATACATGGATACCTGGAAAGTTGTACCCGGCAGAGAGTTTTATACTCCCAGGCCCGGGCATGCTGACCTGGCAGGTGCCGCCCGTTTTCATCATACAGACTTGCGCAATGTGCTCGAACGATCGAGTGCCCGTGAGACAGCGGCAAAGGTCGCAGCAGGCTCACTGTTGAAATCTCTTCTGAAAGAATTAGGCCTCGATGTTTTTTCATGGGTCACCCGGATCGGCCAGGTTGAATATGTTGGTGATTTTGATCAATCACAGCGTGATGAATCCGGTGTTTTCTGCCCTGATGCAGGTATAACCCGGGCCATGATGGGGGAAATCGACCATGCCAAAGAACTTGGCGATACTATGGGTGGCGAATTCAAGATTGTGGTGAAAGGTGCACCGGCCGGGATTGGTTCATACACCCAGTGGGATCAGAGGCTTGACAGTATCATCGGCGCAAATCTCATGTCGATTCCGGGCATCAAGGCCGTGCAGATCGGCCAAGGCATAGTATGTGCGAATCTGCACGGATCGCTCGTTCATGATGAAATCCTGCCAACAAAACCAAAGAGCAGGGCCACTAACAATGCCGGAGGGCTTGAGGGTGGAGTTACTAATGGTGGAGCAATTGAAGTGACTTGTTCCATGAAACCCATTCCGACCTTGCGCAAAGGATTGAAGTCGGTGGATATTCGTGATGGAACACCTGTTACATCCCGGTACGAACGCTCCGATTGCTGTGCCGTACCGGCAGCATCTGTTGTCGGCGAGGCTGTGATGGCTATCGCTGTTTCCAAAGCAATCCTGATGAGCTTTTCTTCACCAACCATACAAGCCCTGCAAGAAGCTTTTGAGAAGCACCGAGAATATTGGGAAACCCTATGATTTTTCTAACCGGATTTATGGGCTCCGGCAAGACATCTCTTGGCAAGGAACTTGCCAAGGTATTAAAACTGGCCTTTATCGATCTGGACGAGAATATCAGTTGTAATGCCGGAACAAAGATTTCTGAGATTTTCAGTTCTGCCGGGGAGAAAGCCTTCC
>JAFGIF010000024.1 GCA_016929755.1 Deltaproteobacteria bacterium
AAGTTCACCATTTTATTAACTATTTAAAAAAATACTTGGAGGTGTAAAAATGGGATCAGATACCAAAGAGGACAATATTCTGAGGCGGTTCGCGCTGGGCGACACCTTCAAGAGAAACGCGAAAAGACTTAAAGATAAGACCGCTTTGATTTTTCCTGCACCCGGGGGAGAGGTGATTCAATACACCTGGGATGAATTTGACAGGGCTATTAACCGGATTGCAAATGGGTTCCTGTCCCTCGGTATCGGAAAAGGTGACAAGGTTTCCATCTATTCACTCAATTGTCCCCAATTCCTTTTTTTGATCTACGGCCTGGCAAAGATCGGAGCGAGCGTCACGCCGGTAAACGTAACTTTTACAAATGAAGACGTGAAATTCGTTGTTACGAACTCCGAGGCAAAGATGCTTTTTGTCGAGGATACCCTGATCGGGCGTATCGAGAATGTTTTATCCGAGTTGCAGGGTGTACGGTACGGTTACATCGGTGTTACCGGCGCGACGGAAAAGCCCGATGGATGGGTGGATTTTGCTGAGATGCTCGATAACTATTCCGATGAAGAACCGGAAGTTCAAATATTTGTCGATGATATTGCGACAGTGACCTACACGAGCGGAACAGAGGCCCTTCCCAAGGGAGTCATACTTACCCATGG
Organism: Deltaproteobacteria bacterium; assembly: GCA_016929755.1. Classification (GTDB taxonomy): domain Bacteria; phylum Desulfobacterota; class Desulfomonilia; order UBA1062; family UBA1062; genus JAFGIF01. The sequence continues at coordinate 655 of JAFGIF010000024.1, forward strand.
AAATTACTACGCGGCCGCTTCCGCATTACAGTCAAGAAATTATCTCGACGTAAGAGAAGACGACATCGGGCTTCAGGCCCTGCCCCTGTTTTATACGGGAGGTATTGCAGTAGCAACCTTTTCTCTAATGTTGGGGGGAACGCTGGTGCTTCTCTATATGCCCGATGCAAACACTATAGCTGATTTGATAAGCACATATAAAACAACATATACAGTGCTTCCACCGACACTTTACAATAGATTGCTGCAGGTGCCGGAGATAGAAGACATCGCGAAGCCCTTGAGAAAGTGTGTGTCCTTTGGCGCCACCATTCCTGAACAGATGATAACTGACTGGATCAGTGTGGCTCCCCATATAGAATGGGTGTCACTTTATGCCTCGAGTGAACTCTCTGCACTGGGAACGGCAGGCAGTTTTAAAGTTATAGATGAGATACCCGAAGGTGATATGAACTGGATTGGAAAACCAGCGCCCGCCCTGGAAGTAAGAATCGTGGACATGGATAACAATGAAGTGCCCACAGGGGAAAAAGGCGAAATGATATTCAGAGGACCGGGGGTGATGAAGGGCTATTACAAGAACGAAGAAAAAAACAAAGAGATATTTGCCAACGGCTGGTTTCATTCCGGAGATGTGGGGAGGATGAATAAAGACGGAGAGGTATTTTTTGTGGATCGAATAAAAGACATGGTCAAGAGTGGTGGCGAGAATATCCCTTCAGCAGGCATAGAGTTTATTGTTAGCACCTATCCAAAGGTTGCAGAATGTGCCGCTTTTGGCGTACCTCATCCGGACTGGATGGAAGCATTGACCGTGGCGATAATTCCTAAAGAGGGGGAGACGATTGAAGAAGCTGAGATTATAGAATTCTGCAAGGCAAAATTGCCCAGGTTCAAGGTGCCGAAATATGTGCTTGTTGTTGATGACTTTCCGAGAAATCCCACTGGAAAGATTCTAAAGAAAGAGTTGAGAAAGATATACAAAGATATTGCATCGAAGAAAAAATAAGGAATTGCAAAATATTGATCTTTACAAGGAATACGACAGGCATTGCGGAAAGATTAATAACAATTGAGGGGAATCCCTCAAGGTAATGTAATAAAAGCATTTCGCCAGTGATTGAGGAGGATACGCAAGATGAATTTTGAATTCACTGAAGAACAAATGGCTTTTCGGCAGGAAGTAGAGAATTTTACCAAACAGGAGCTGCCACCGGACTGGGATGAGAAAGCACTGTACTGGCCTGCCGGATACGGGACTATCCCCTTTCTCGAGGAGGAATTCAAGGATTTCTATGATCAATTGCTGCTGAAACTGGGCCGGAGAGGATGGCTCTCTCTGGGGTGGCCGAAGGAACATGGCGGGCAGAATTCAATGATCAAACATGCCATAGCTGATGATGTCATGAGCTACTACAGAGTACCCGGTGGTGATGTATCAACAGCGATCTGCGGCCCGACCATCGCGATTGCGGCCAGCAAAGAAATGAAACATCACTGGTTGCCGAAAATTGCAGCCGGCGAACTGCGCATGTGGCTGGGATACAGCGAGCCCAATTCCGGCTCCGACCTGGCCTCCCTCAAAACCCGGGCTGATGAAGATGGAGATTTCTACATTATCAATGGACAAAAAATTTGGAGCAGTGGTGCTCATATTGCGGATTACGGTTGGGTTCTTGTTAAAACCGACCTGAATGCCCCCAAACATGCCGGGGCGACATTATTTCTCATCGATAACAAATCACCCGGAGTAACTATCCGCCCGCTTGAAAATATCTGCGGCATTAATTCATTTAACGAAGTATTTTTCGACGAGGTACGTGTTCCTAAATGCAATGTGGTCGGTGAAATCAATCACGGCTTTTATTATGTAATGATTGCCCTGCTGTATGAACGCCTGTTTGTAGGAATCGGTACGTTCAGAAAAGTCCTGGAAGAACTGATCGAATACGTCAATAATACCCGGCATGATGGTCAAGTGCTGGCTAAAAACCCTCTGATACGAAACAAACTGGCTGAAATGGCAATTGAGATCGAAGTGCTTTATGAATTCTATTGGCGCACCGCATGGACAATGGATCAAGGCATGGTGCCCGAGCTCGAATCTTCAGTGTTGAAACTATTTGGAACCGAGCTTGGACGTACCCTGGCCGGCACGGCAATGGAGATTCTCGGCCTGTACGGAAATCTGGCACGAGGATCCAAATGTGCTCCCTTGATGGGTAGAGTCAGCCTCGGATATATGGATTCGGTCTCAGGCCCGATAGGAGCCGGAACCTCCGAGGTACAACGTGGGATAATAGCCACAAGAGGA
>JAFGIF010000170.1 GCA_016929755.1 Deltaproteobacteria bacterium
GAGCTGACATGCAACAGAGATGCGCCCTTTTCACTGCAGGCCTCTGCGAGATATCCCGGAGCCTTGCCATTTACTTGAAAGGCCAGATCCACGTGTTCTTCACAGGCGTCAACCTGGGTATAGGCGGCACAGTTAATCAGCCAGGCCGGCCGGGTTGCTTCCAGGAATCCTTGCACCATTTCAGGCTGAGTAATATCAAGCGCGGCAATATCATGCGGGAGATCTTCTTCCAGGTCCGCAGCAATCAGTGCGTACCCGGATGTACGCAAGACATGCGCCACTTCATGGCCCAAAAGCCCCTTGGCTCCAGCAACTATAATCCTCATCGGCCACCGTACATTCTTTCATAGTACTCCAGGTAATCTCCTGTGCGAATCCGTTGCCACCATGATTTATGCTCAAGATACCAGTCTATGGTCCGTTTAAGTCCGTCGTCAAAATTTACCCGGGGGCGCCATCCTTGTTCGGCCTCGATCTTGGAGTAATCCATTGCATAGCGAAAATCATGCCCCGGTCGGTCTTTCACGTATCTTATCAGGCTGTGAGGCTTATGCAGATAATCTAAAATGCTGCTCACGATTTCTATGTTTTCTTTTTCGGCGTCGCCACCCATATTGTAGATCTCACCACTAACGCCGCTGCGTGCTGCCGTGATAATTCCCCGGCAGTGATCTTCAACAAATATCCAGTCCCGTACATTTTTCCCATCGCCATAGACCGGAAGCTCCTTGTCTTCATGGGCGTTAACCACAATCAGCGGTATGAGTTTCTCCGGAAACTGAAAGGGACCATAGTTGTTGGAACAGCGAGTGATCACCGCATCAAGACCATATGTTTTTATGTAAGACCGGATCAACAAATCGGCCGCAGCCTTGGATGCCGAATAAGGGCTGTTCGGGGCCAGAGGCATAGCCTCATTGAAGCGTCCCTGCGGCCCGAGGCTTCCGTATACCTCATCCGTCGAGATCTGAACAAAGCGTTGCACCTTGTATTTCAGAGCGGCATCCAGAAGTACCTGCACTCCCATGACATTGGTTCTGATAAAAACCCCGGCATCTTCAATACTGCGATCCACATGTGACTCTGCCGCAAGGTTCAATATGACATCAAGGCCATGCTCTTGAAATACCCTATTGACCATCTCGGGATCGGCAATATCCCCTTTTACAAAAATGTATCTGCCGGGATAATCCTGTTCCAGGCCGAGAGTGTTCTCCAAGTTACCGGCGTAGGTTAGCAGATCGAGATTTATAACCTTCCAATCGTGAGTGCTTTCGAGGATAAGGCGGATCAGGTTCGTGCCGATAAATCCACATCCTCCGGTCACCAGAGCAGTAATCATACATCTCCCCCGCGCTTATATCATATCATGCTTACGATAGCTTGTTTGCGCCGGTCCTGGCAACCAGGTTGCCCGCCCCCAGCAAACTCTCAATGGTCCCGGCATCAGTCCACCATCCATCCAGGACTGACCACTCAAGGGTGCCGGCTTCGATATAGGTGTTGTTGACATCTGTAATCTCAAGCTCGCCCCTCTCCGAAGGTTTGAGGTCGTGAATAATATCGAACACTCCCGTATCATACATGTATATCCCTGTGACAGCATAGCGGCTCTTGGGGTCTTTGGGCTTTTCTTCTATGCGCACTACCTTGCCGCCTTCTATTGCCGGCACTCCGAAGCGCTGGGGATCAGGTACTTCCTTGAGTAAAATTCGCGCACCGCCGCCCTGAACCTTGTAGGCATTGACCGCATCGATAATATTTTTCTCAATAATATTATCTCCCAGTACCACGCATATCGACTGTCCTTCGGCAAAGGCCTCGGCAAACCCAAGCGCTTCGGCAATACCGCCTTCGCCCTCCTGATATGCATAGTGAATCCGCTTCAACCCGAATTCTTTGCCGTTCCCGAGCAGTCGCAGGAAGTCCCCGGCGTTGTTTCCCCCGGTTACAACCAGGACTTCATCAATTCCTGCGTTCGTCAATGTCTCAATCGGATAGTAAATCATCGGCTTGTCATACAGCGGCAATAAATGCTTGTTGGTAACCTTGGTCAGAGGATACAGCCTAGATCCAAGCCCTCCTGCCAGAACAACGCCCCTCATCCAGCACCTCCTAATAGTTTACCTTGAACAAATAAAGACCCCGGGCAGGAGCCGTAGGTCCCGCACAAGACCTGTCTCTGTTTTTGATAATCTGTGGTATATCATCCGGGTCTAGCTTCCCTCTCGCAACTAACAAAAGCGTTCCCACGATGTTACGGACCATATGCCGCAAAAATCCGTCGCCTTCTATGAAATAATATATCTTCGATTTCTTTTGTATCACTTCTGATGCACGCACTCGTCTGAGAGTTGTTTTCACACAAGACCCCGTTCCCATAAACGAAGTAAAGTCGTGTTCGCCGACAAAATATCCGGCAGCCTTTTCCATGGCACACATATCAATCTTGTATTCCACATGCAAGACATATCTCGATAAAAACGGACTGATAGGACCTGCAGTGTCAATAATGTAAACATACTGCTTTGATTGTGTCATATACCTGGCGTGAAACTCCGGCGCTGCCGTATCAGCTGAAAGAGCTGTGATATCGTGTGGTAACATGTTGTTCAAGGCACTCAAAAGTCTGTCTGTAGGAATCGGTGTATGGGTATGTACGTTGATAACCTGACTCAATGCATGCACCCCGGTATCTGTCCGGCCGGCAGCAATTACGCTGACTCGATGCCCGAGAATCCTGCTCAAACACCCTTCTAGCGTGCCCTGCACCGTTCTCTGCCCGGGTTGTATCTGCCAACCAAAAAATGCCGACCCATCATAAGCAAGCGTGATCTTGATATTTCTGGTTATGGGCATTTTTTTTGCATAGCAATATATGAAAGCCTTAGCAAGGGGTAAGGAGGTTTGATATGCTACCCGAGAGGCGGAACCATGCAAGAAGTAACGTCCCAATAGCGGTAACATTTCTCTATGGTCAATTCAGCACACAGGGGGCTTCCAAGGATATCTCTAAAAAAGGTCTCTGCCTGGAAATTCCCTTTAGAAGGATGCAGCTTTCTTTGCACGAGCATTTGCATAAAAAAGTTTCGCTTGAGATTGATAATGCCGTTGTTGAAGGAGATATCTGCTGGTTCACCCTGGAAGAATCACGATATTTTATCGGAATATGCATAGACAAACAGGACAGGACGAAATGGAAAAAAATTATTCAAAACCACAAAGATTGTTCCATGAAAAGCACTCCCGGGCTTGCGCATGCATGATGCAACTAGAGCGTGGATAATTTCAATTGATCTTTGTGTATATTGCCTAAAGTGACCAGAGTCATCTTTTCCGGCACAAAAATATCGCGAGCAAGTTCAATAAGATCGGTCTCTTCAACTTGTTGTATCTTTTCAATAATTTCTTCTATGGAAACTTCCCTCTTGTAATATATTTCATTCTTGGCAATCGAAGCCATCCTGCTTTCCGTACTCTCTCGCGAGAGCAACAGGTTTCCCTTGATCTGAGCTTTGATATCTTCCAGACGCACATCTGCGAGGTCTTTCTCTTTGAGCCTCTGCATCTGCTGTAATACTATCTCAAGGGTTTTATTGATATTTTCAGGCGTTGTCCCGGCATATACCGCCATAGTGCCGCAGTCCTCAAAGGCGCTTACATAAGAGTAAATCGAATAGACCAGACTCAAGTTCTCTCTGATCTCCTGAAAGAGCAGGGAACTCATAGAACCGCCTAATATGGTATTAAGTACAATGTAGCTCCAGCGCCGCTCATCACTCATGGCCGGGCCCGATGTTCCCAGTGTAAAATGGACCTGTTCAAGCTCTCTGAAATGAGCCTCGATAGTGCCTGTATTGTTAAGCTTTTCTTGCTGTTTTAGGTGTTGTTCCCCACAGGAAAGTGATTCAAATTTCGCAACGGTCAAATCCAAAAGCTGCTGGTGTTCCACATTGCCTACCGCGACTATGACTATCGAGGAAGGATCATAGGTGTGCGAGATAAAATCCAACAGGTCCTGTCTCTCAAAGCTTCTCACCGAATCAAGCGATCCAAGAATGGATGAACCAAGGGATGTGTCGTAAAAAAACGTCCTGGCAAACAGTTCTGTAATGAAATCATCGGGCGTGTCTTCAGTCATGTGAATTTCCTGAAGCACCACGTTCTTTTCCTTTTCAAGTTCTTCCGGATCGAATCCTGAATTGAGAAAAAGGTCGAACAAGACTTCTGAGGCCTTGTCAAGATGTTCGTCGAGCACCTTGACATAATACACTGTATATTCCTTGGCGGTCTGTGCGTTCAAGACGCCGCCCAGTGCATCTATCTCTTTTGCAATCTGGGTTGCACTGCGCTGTTTTGTACCCTTGAACAGCATGTGTTCGCTAAAATGGGCCATGCCTGATTTGTGAGGTGGGTCCTGGCGTGACCCCGCATTGACCCATATACCTAAGGATACGGAGCGGACAGAGGATACATGCTCGCTGATTATATGAATCCCGTTTGCGAGAACAGTGGCTGTGAGCATTATCCCTCAGTCCGGTTTGTCGCTGAGAGCTTCTTTCCTGCTTAGACTTATTTTTCCGGTCCTGCTGTCAATTCCGATGACCTTGACCAGAATTTCATCACCCTCTTTGACTACATCCCTGACATTTCGCACCCGCTCGTTGGCAAGCTGAGATATGTGAACCAGGCCGCTGTCTCCGGATGGGAAATCTATAAAAGCGCCATAGTCCATTATTTTTACAACCTTGCCACTATATACGTGGTCGAGTTCGAGTTCCTCGGTAAGATCGTTTATCATCTTGATCGCCATTTGAGCATGATCTTCGTCCGGAGAATAAATTTCCACTTTGCCGGAATCCTCGATCTCTATCTTGGTGTCTGTCTTGGTGGTAATTTCCTTGATCATCTTCCCGCCTGGGCCGATGATATCACGAATTTTATCGGGATTAATGTTCAGAGTATACACCCGGGGAGCATAAGGTGATATTTCCTGCCTGGGCCCATTGATAGCCTCGCTCATCTTTTCCAAAATAGCCAGCCTGGCTATCCGGGCCTTTTCAAGAGCATCGCCCATGACTGAGCTTGGTATACCGGATATTTTTATGTCCATCTGTAAAGCAGTAATTCCATCGGTCGTGCCTGCTACCTTGAAATCCATGTCTCCCAAATGGTCTTCATCTCCCAGAATGTCGGTTAAAACAAGATATTCGTCATCCTCCTTGATTAATCCCATAGCGATCCCGGCCACGGGTTTTTTCATCGAGATCCCGGCATCCATCAGGGCCATCGAACCGCTGCAGACGGTTGCCATCGAAGATGATCCATTCGACTCGAGAATCTCGGAGACCAAGCGGACAGTGTAGGGGAAAGAGTCTGCATCTGGTAAGACCTGGGCCAACGCCCTTTCAGCAAGATTTCCGTGCCCGATCTCCCGCCTGCTGGGCCCCCTGCGCATTCTAACCTCCCCGACTGAAAATGGAGGAAACGTATAATGAACCATAAAGGATTTGGTTGTCTCCCCTAAAAGGGTTTCAATACGCTGTTCATCTCGGGGAGTACCAAGGGTTGTAATCGCCATGGCCTGTGTCTCCCCACGGGTAAAAAGGGCGGAGCCATGGGTCCTGGGCAACAACCCAACCATGCATTCTATCGGCCGTATATCATCAAAGCCTCTGGCATCGATTCGAAGATGCTTTTCTCGCATCAGGCGGCGGAACGAATCCCTTTCCAGTTTATCCAAACAAGCCTTGACCTGGTTCAGCCGCTCCTCGCCCTCCTCTTCAAAGTTCGAAAGGACACCTTCTTTGATCCTGTCCATATGCGCATTTCTGCTCTGCTTGGGCATAGCCTCGCCAAATATCTGCTCAATCCGGCCGGCTGCAAGACCCTTAATCTCTGCATAAAGTTCAGGGTCCTCCGGCTTTGCCGACACAGTCATCTTTTCCTTGCCCACGAGTCCACGCAGTTCCTCTTGCGCCTCAATGACCTCCAGTATACGGGTGTGGGCAAAGGTAATGCCGTCAAGAACGGTTTTTTCCGGAAGCTCTTTTGCTGACCCTTCCACCATTACAATCGCATCCTTGGTTCCCACCACAAGCAGTTCCATCTCGCTGTTTTCAAGCTGACTCACGGATGGATCAATTACATATTCACCATCAATCAGGCCGACCCTCGCACCCCCGACCGGACCGGCGAAAGGAATGGAAGATATATGCAGCGCCGCAGATGCGCCGTTGATAGCCATAACGTCAGGATTACACTCAGGATCAGCAGAAAGCACCAAGGCGATGATCTGGAGTTCATTGTAAAATCCGGCCGGGAACAAGGGTCGAATCGGCCGATCAATGCATCTGGCTGTAAGAATTTCCTGGTTGCCGGGCCTGCCTTCTCTCTTGATGAACCCTCCAGGAATCCGGCCTGCCGCATATGCCATTTCCTGATAATCAACAACCAGAGGCAAAAAATCTATTCCTTTACGCTCATTTTTTGATACTGAAGCAGTAACCAATACAATGCTGTCGCCCTGATATACCAGGACCGATCCGTCCGCTTGTCTGGCAACGCTTCCAACATCAAATATTAGCGGTTTGCCATCGCCTTTTGCTTGTACTCTCATTGGCTTCCTTCTTTACTTTCTTAAATTCAAGGCCTTCAATAGTTCCCGGTATCGCTGTATATCTTGTGCCTTAATATAGTTGAGCAATCTTCTTCTCTGTCCCACCAGCATCAGCAGCCCCCTGCGGGAGTGATGATCCTTTTTATGAACCTTGAAATGTTCATTCAAATCATTGATCCGCTTTGTCAACATTGCAATCTGAACATCCGGAGACCCGGTATCTTTTTCATGCTGACGAAACTTGGTGATTATTTCTCGCTTTTCTTCAATGCTTAAACCCACTGTGCTTCCTCCTAAACTGCGTTGTTCCTTTTTTGTAAAACGGAAACTTAGCACACCTTAGAATATGCTGTAAACAGCTAAAAAGGCGTGAATCCTCTTTCGATATACCCAATAATTCCTTCTTTTCTCTGCACCCTTGCCACACACAATAGTTGATTGTTTTCATTCATCATGGCAATATAACTTTCTTCGGTGGCATCTATATCATCAATGACCCAGGAAACCTGGATCGGCCTGCCTTCCAATATACCTATCTCGCCGGTTCTTGTTACCCGCACCTTGGGGATATGTAAAGCCTGGACCAGGGGTATGACCATATCCTCGGCTGATAGTCGCCCGGCCTCAATATCTTCGAGCGTGTGGGCGTTTTCCACGCTGAACCCTTCGCTCTTAAGCCTTCTCAAGCTTCGCAGATATCCACCCACCTCCAGGGACGCTCCCAGATCGCGGGCAATCGATCGAATATAGGTTCCTCGCGAGCAAACAATTCTTACTTCTATCCAATCTCGATCATGCGCTAAAATTTCTGCACGCTCAATATGCACCTGCTTGGGTCGAGGATTGACCTCTTTGTTTTCCCTTTTGAGCTTATACAAAGGCTTGCCCATATACTTTTGGGCACAGTATTCAGGGGGGAGCTGATTGATCCACCCCATGTGGTCTGACAGCCATGTGCTTGCCTGCTCTATATCTACCTCAACATTCGGATATCGGGCGATGGCCTCTCCGGTAATATCATCGGTATCGGTAGCCATTTCAAACCCGATAATTGCCACATATTCTTTTTGATGCGCCTGCATAAAGGGAAGCAATTTTGTCCCCTGGCCAACGCCGATGCATAAAAGGCCGGTGGCAAAAGGGTCAAGCGAACCAAAATGGCCAGCCTTTCGTATGCGCAGACAACGCATGATCCGATCGACTACTTTGCGCGAGGTAAGGCCCTTGGGCTTGTCGACCAAAACTAGTCCGTTTTTACCCACTTTAATCCTTCTTCTATCACTTTATCCAACACCGCCGGGGCCTGGCCTGAAAGGCTAAATCCGGCTGCCATTGCATGCCCCCCTCCGCCAAAGGCCAGCGCGGTCTGTAGCGCTGCGTCACTATCCCGGCTGCGCATGGAACAGGAAACCTTGTCCGGTTCCAATTGCTTAATAAATATCGACAACTTAGCTTCTGCAATGTTTGCGATCTCGTCAATCACACCTGAAACGTCTTGCGCGCGCGCGTTGAGTCGGCCTAAATCATCTTGTGATATATAGCTTGCATATATTCCTCCAAGAATTCTCATGCGTTTAATGGCCAGGCAGAGTATCTCATAAAAAGCTACTGTTCGATTTTTCTTCAAAATATATGCAATTCCCGTCGGATCTGCTCCCTTGTGTGTGAGGTCTCGTGCTATTTCGAATACCCGCTCAGTGGTGTTGGCATGCATAAATCCGCCGGTATCTCCAAATATTCCCATATAAAGATTTTGGGCGATGGCTGCGTTTATCTGAAGCCCCATTTCTGAAAACAGATCGAATATCATCTCGGCCGCAGAAGACTTGCTGGTCTCGACCCAGGATATGTTTCCAAATCCATCATTCGATACATGATGATCGATCACCACTATCTTGCCTTGCGGAGAAACTTTTCCTATCATGTTCATATCTGCGACATCAACCAGAATAGATATTTCCGGTAGGAATGGTGCAACTTCAACCGGACGAGATGTGAAGAAAAGCTCTTCAGGCACTGGAGAGGGATATACCGTTCTCACGGATTTCCCCAGCGATTGAAGACCGAGACCTAACGCGAGGCTGGATCCAACTGCGTCGGGATCAGGACCTTCATGGGTGATAATCTCAAAAAGACTATGTTGATTTATAATCGAAATAACTTCTGTTTTCATGGCTTGTGAATGTCATTGAGAATGTCGTCGATCTTTGCGCCGTAATCAAAGGAATCATCGTAAATAAATTTCAGACTTGGAATATTCTTAATCCTCAGGACCTTCTTAAGGGCATGCCGCAAAAAGCCCTCGGCGCTATTCAAGCCATCCAGTGCCTCTGTTTTCTGCTGGGCATCCCATAGACAGAAGAAAACGTGGGCGCTCTTCAAATCCACACTCACATCCACATCGGTTATTGTAATCCCCTGCACCCGGGGATCTTTCACTTTACGCTGGATCATTTCCGCCAGGGTTTCCTTTAAAAGATCCCCCACGCGCGCCTGTCGGATTGATATTTTCTTCATACATGCACAATTTCGAATTGAGAGTTCAGGATCTCCAAATCCCCATTGCTGTAGAAGACATTCATAACCTTGTCCATCATGGAATTGATATGAACTGCATCATTGCTTACGACCGCCAGGCCAATGGTTGCAGCCTGCCACTTATCCTGGTCATCGACCTCGGCGATAGAAATATTCATCTGCTTGACTCGATCCTTTATCGATTTTAAGACCTTCCGTTTTTCTTTGAGAGACCTGGCGCCATTTATTCTCATTTGAACCTTGAGTGCGCCTATTACCACGATACCTCGCGCTCCTTTTCCTGTTGCTTGTAGACCTCAATAACATCGCCGGCCTTGATATCATTGAAATTATTAAGCCCGATCCCGCACTCATAACCGGAAGAGACCTCTTTTACATCATCCTTGAACCGCCTCAATGATTCTATTGTTCCATCGAAGACAAGCACATTATCTCTGAGCAGCCTGGCACGAGACCCTCTTGTTACAGTTCCATCGACCACCATACACCCGGCAATAGCCCCAATTTTCGGAACCTTAAAGATATCTCTGACAGCAGCCCGGCCCTGGATAATTTCCTCAAATTCAGGCTCAAGCATTCCGGTCAGGGCGTCCTTGATATCATCGATCAGCTCATAAATCACCGAATACATCTTGATTTCCACACTGTATTTTTTAGCAAGCTCAATGGCCTTCGGTTCCGGCCTGACATTGAATCCGATAACTATGGCCTTTGCGGTGGATGCCAGAAGGATATCATTCTCCGTTATCCCGCCTACAGCCGAGTGAATGACGTTGATCCGGATGCCCTCATCGCCCAGGTCAATGCCCTTTATTGACCCGACAATAGCCTCGCCCGTGCCATGCACATCCACCTTGATAACAAGATTCAAATCCTTCAGACTTCCTTCCAGAACTTGCGTGTAAAGATCTTCCAATGTAATCTGTGTCTTCGGTGATTGTTCTTGATGGCGAGATGCATCCTGATCATCAAGATAAGCGACGATCTCTTTGGCTTTCTTTTCGTTAGGCACAACAAATAAAATATCACCAGCAGAAGGCGGACCATTCAATCCAAGAATTTCAACCGGCGTCGCCGGCTCTGCCTGGGTAATATTTTTATTGTTGAAATCAAACATGGCCCGGGCTTTTCCCCACTTTTTCCCGACCACAAACACATCGCCCAGTTTCAAGATCCCGTGGTCGATGAGTACGGTGGACATAGGGCCTCGGTTTTTGTCCAGCTTTGACTCCAGGACTATACCCCGCGCCGCGCCTTTATGAGCAGCCTTAATGTCCAGCATCTCCGCCTGCAGAGAGATCATCTCCAGAAGATCATCAATTCCGGTATGTTCTTTGGCAGATACCTCGACAAATATCGTCTCTCCTCCCCATTCCTCGGGAACAAGTCCAAATTCGGTAAGCTGCTCTTTGACTCTTTGGGGATTGGCATTAGGCTTGTCAATTTTATTTACTGCAACCAATATCGGTATATCGGCGGCTTTGGAATGATTGATCGCCTCCTTTGTTTGATCCATAACGCCATCATCAGCGGCAACCACCAGAACCACGAAATCTGTAACCTGAGCACCCCGGGCTCGCATCGATGTAAATGCTTCGTGTCCCGGGGTATCAATAAAGGTAATAAGTTTGTCTTTATATCTGGCCTGATACGCACCTATATGCTGTGTAATCCCCCCAGACTCGCTTTCGGTTACATGGGTGGATCGAATGGCATCCAAAAGAGAGGTCTTGCCGTGATCCACGTGGCCCATAACGGTAACCACCGGCGGTCTCGGGCTTAGATCTTCAGCGGCATACGTAGGAGACGTTAGATAATCATCTCTAATTTCATCTCTGATTTCTTCTGTCTCGAAACCAAGTTCCGTGGCCACCAAAAGCGCTTCTTCGGAATTGATGTATTCTTTCTGTGTTACTGAGAGGCCGAGGTCCTTGAGTATTTTAATAACCTCGGAAACTTTTACCCTCATCTCTTGTGCAAGGTTGGCAACGCTAATGCTTCTCCCGATTTTAATCTTTTTCTTCGCCACAGTTGTTGGGGTAAAAGCACTCTTATCCTTGCCCTTCCGGTGTTTTTTGCCATATGCAGGTCCGCCGGCACCATAGAGATCCCGCTGGGTATAGACCTCTTTCTCCACCGGCGCAGTCTTCTTCTTTGAGAGAGGCCTGAGGCCCTTTTCCTCTTTTGCCGGTTTAATTTCTTCGAGCTCCAGCAATTTTTTCTTGCCTTTTTTCTTTTCCTTTTTCTTTTCCTTCGCCTTTTTAACGGCCTCATCCGTCTCGGACGGTTTTTCGATCTCTTCTTTTTTTAGGGCGGCGTCCAAAGGAACTGCTTTTTCCTTGGGCATTGCCTCTTTTTTCTTTTCTTCATCAACCACCGCTTGAACCGGCTCGGTTGAAACATCTTTTTCCTTTGGAAAAACCTCCTGTGGGGCTACAGCTTCCTCGGATTTCTCCTCTATTAGTATCTCTGCCACCTCTGCTTCGACTGGTGGCTGTTGTGTCTCTTCCTTTTCAACAAGAGGGGCCTCTTGTTTTTTTACTGGCGATTTGGCTTGCTTGGCTTTCTTTTCTTCAACGTCCTCTTTCTCTCCAGTGATTTCTTCTTCTTTTGGTTCCTGGGCTTCTGGCGTAATGCGGGTTCTTCGTCTGATAACCTTTGAACTTATACGTTTATCATCATAGGCCTCATCGCTCGTCGTTTCAGGTTGGCTTTCCGGCTCCTTGACTACCCGCTTACGAATTCTCTCAATATCATGCGGATCCACCATGCTCATAGTATTCTCCGCCGATATGGCCAAATCCTTGGCGATTTTCAATAATTCCTTTGCTTCTATGGACAGCTCTTTCGCCAGTTCATAAACCCTCTTTTTCTTCATACAGTCAGCCCCTTTGATGAAAGCCTCTCTAACAGTCGCAGATCATGAATAAGTTGCGATCTCAGAAAATATTCAGACTTAAGGATACATGCATGCTTATCTTTAAGCACATTGACGGGAACCCGATATATTAGAGCTCCTTTGCGCAAGGCCATAGCGTTTATAGAATTAAGGTCGATTTTCCTACAATTATCTGTAATGATTACGATATCTCCTTGCATAATATTTTCGATAGTTGCATCGTCGTCTGTCGAAGAATACATCTTACCCCCATGGCGGACTCGTACCTCTATTGATTCTTCGAGTTCTGTTCGCACTGAGTTCAGCATCTCGGTTCTTTTTTCCTTTGTTCGCAAAGATTCCTGTATGAATTTCCCTTTGGACGCCCTATCAAAACACTCCTTGTCGGGACAGAGATAATTCCCCCTGCCTTCCAGCCGGCAGTTCCTATCAAAGACAATCTGCCCCGAGGGCAGACTTACAAACCGAATCAATTCTTCTTTGGGGTACTTTTTTCTGCACCCGATGCATTGTCTAATAGGTAGGTTATGCTTCATTTTTTCTGCTAGAGACTTTCTCCATTATCTTCCGGGCAAGCTCTTCATCAATGCCTTCGAATTCGAGAAGGTCTTCCTCGCTTAGCCGGACAAGATCATCCAGGGTTTTATAGCCAGCCTCGTTTAAGCTGTCTGCCACAGATTTATCGATTCCTTCAAGGCTTGCCAGCGAAGTGTCTTCCCCGGAGGAACCAAGCTCCTGCATATCCTCAGAACGCACATCGATCTTCCATCCAGTGAGTTTGGCAACCAGCCTGACATTCTGGCCCTTTCTCCCAATGGCCAGGCTCAACTGATCATCAACTACGACGACATCCATGCTTCGTTGGCCCTTATCCACAATAACCTTTGATACCCGGGCCGGGGACAGGGCGTTGCATACAAAGCGTACCGGGTCCTCGGACCATATTATAATATCCTGCCGTTCCCCTCTTAGTTCCTGAATAATGTTTTGCACACGGGCTCCCCTAACGCCTACGCAGGTACCTACCGGATCGACCTTGGGATTGTGTGATCGCACGGCAATTTTGGCCCGGACACCAGGCTCTCTAGCCACGGCAACTATCTCAACAATGCCTTCAGCAACTTCAGGGACCTCCAGTTCATAGAGTTTTGCCAAAAACCTGGGATGTGTTCTAGACAGTTCTATCTGGGGCATTTTCAACGATTTGGTAACATCAAAAATATAGGCTTGAATTCGATCATTTCTTCGCAAGATCTCGCCGGGTATCTGTTCCTTCTCTTTTAAAATAGCTTCACCCTTTCCTAGGTTTATAATGGCATCTTTCCTGTCAAAACGGTGAACAAATCCGGATATCAACACCCCTTTACGATCGATAAATTCATTATAGACAGCGTCTCGCTCTACTTCCTTTACCTTTTGGACAATGACTTGTTTGGCGCTTTGGGCTGCAATTCTGCCAAGCTTGGACGCATCGAGTTTTTCGCCGAGTTCATCTCCAATCTGGCAATTTGGATCAAGCAATCTGGCTTGCTCAAGAGATATTTCAAGGCTTGGGTCAACAACGGCTTCGGAAACCACCTTGAACTGGAATACCTCTACTTCATCAGCATCCGGATTGTACTGGGCCTCAATATTTTCGAAGTCGCCATACACTTTTTTAGCCGCTATGAGTACTGCGGATTCTACTACTTGTACCAAGGCTTCTGCTTTCAGCCCTTTTTCTCTTACAATTTGTTCAATTGCTTTAGAAAGATTTAAAACCATATCCTCTCCCTAAAAATCAAAATGGAGATTGGCCTTGATGATATCTTGTTGCTTAAGCGCGATCTCCTCTCCGTTCATGTCGAGCACAACCCTGTTTTTTACCAATCCCTTTAGGATTCCCTTGTAAACGCCGTCTGCGGTCTTCACCTTTATCATTCTGCCTGTAAAATGATCAAAATCATTTTCTGTCCTCAGTTCACGAGTCAGGCCAGGAGACGAGACTTCGAGCTTGTATGAGCCGGGAATGGGGTCATCTGCATCTAATAACATACTGATGCGTCTGTTAACTACAACACAGTCATTAAGCCTCACCCCTCCTGGTCTATCAATGGTAATACGCAACATTCCCGGCGTAATGCTAAGATCAATGAGATCGAAGCCCATCATTGAGGTCTCTGTAATTACTAGAGCTCTTATTTTATCTATATGTTCTCGCTCACCCATTATGAAACAAAAAAGCGGGCTATCGCCCACTTTCTCTGCCCTCCCTCTCCTGTGGTCTCTGGAGCGGGCAACGGGGTTCGAACCCGCGACATTCAGCTTGGGAAGCTGACACTCTACCAGCTGAGCTATGCCCGCTCAGTAATCTGTAATAGAATAGGAAATCGGGTTTTGTCAACTAGTCTTTGGCTGGAGATGGAGTCTGAAACCTGTTATGTCTATCC